>NZ_JAPEHX010000064.1:0-16930 GCF_028823655.1 Exiguobacterium sp. B2(2022)
CATCTCGCATGAGCCTCCTATTAAAAAGATTAGTTAAGGATTAAAAAAATAGATTTTTATTGATTGTGTTTCTATATATTGTTCGAATTGATGTGCGAATCATAACTAATGTATATGATTGATAGCTATTATATATGATGACATTGAAAGGTGGTTGTAAAAAAATGGGCAGGGTGTCACTTTCGAAATTTCATCAAAATCGCTATAATTCTAGTGTGGAATAATTTCTAATCGCTAAACTTCGAATATCAGATAGGGGAAAAAGACATGTCAGCATTAAACCAAAAACTGTTCAGCGCAGCGGACAATCTTCGCAGCAAAATGGACGCCTCGGAATATAAGAACTACCTGTTAGGCCTCATTTTCTATAAGTATCTCTCAGACAAACTCTTGGAAAAGGTGGTCGTGAGCGCGGATGCCTCGTTAGAGGAATATGACACGCAGAAGAAACAAACGGAACTTTACATAGAGCTCATGTCAGATGATGAAATCAAGGATGACTTGATCGAGACGTTGGTCGACACGCTTGGTTACGACATCGCACCAGATTATCTTTTCAACGTCTTGGCCGACCATGCACAACAAAACATCTTCCAATTGAACGACCTCAACAAGGCGTTCGTCGATTTGGCATCAAAATATGTGCAGTTCAACGGCCTGTTCGATGACGTCGATTTGAAGTCGAAGAAGCTTGGTTCGGATGATCAGCAGCGGAACATCACCATCACGGAAGTATTGAAGAAATTAGCGCATGTCGACCTCGTCGGTCATGGTGGAGATGTCATCGGAGACGCATACGAGTTCCTAATCAGCCAATTCGCCTCAGAGGCCGGGAAAAAAGCGGGAGAATTCTATACACCACATCAAGTCTCAGACATGATGGCACGCATCGTCACCATCGGTCAAGAAGACAAGAAACTCTTCAGCGTCTTTGACCCGACGATGGGTTCCGGCTCGCTCATGTTGAACGTCCGGAACTATCTGAACTACCCGGACAGCGTGAAGTATCACGGCCAAGAGTTAAACACGACGACGTTTAACTTGGCGAAGATGAACTTGATCCTTCATGGGGTCGACAGTGAGGACATGCGCCTACGAAATGGGGACACACTGAACAAAGACTGGCCGACAGATGAGCCATATACGTTCGACTCGGTCCTCATGAACCCACCGTATTCGGCAAAGTGGTCGGCGGATGACACTTTCCTCGATGACTCTCGTTTCAACCGCTACGGGAAACTCGCGCCAAAGACGAAAGCGGACTTCGCGTTCCTCCTGCATGGTTTCTATCACTTGAAGGATTCAGGGACGATGGCGATTGTCTTGCCTCACGGAATTCTTTTCCGAGGAGCGGCAGAGGGCGTCATTCGGAAGAAGCTGTTGGAGGATGGAAGTATCGACGCGGTCATCGGGTTACCAGGAAACATGTTCTTTGGTACTTCAATTCCGACGACAGTCGTTATCCTCAAAAAGAACCGTGAAACACGTGATGTACTCTTCATCGATGCGAGCAAAGACTTTACCAAAGAGAAAAATCAGAACAAACTTTCAACCGAGCACATCAACCGAATCGTTGAAACGTACAAAAAGCGTGAGGCTGTAGAAAAATATGCTTATGTCGCAAGTTTTGACGAAATCAAAGCAAATGACTTTAACCTCAATATCCCGAGATATGTCGATACGTTTGAAGAGGAAGAACAAATCGATTTGGCAACAATCGGGAGCGAGTTAAAAGCAGTTCGTGAAAAGAAAGCAGAGCTGGAAGCGAGTCTTTTTGAAATGATTTCATCTCTTCAATATGACCAAAAAGAAGACGAATGGATTCAAGGGGCGTTAGAGGTGTTTAATCGTGCTAAAAAATAAACCTGAAATAAGATTCACAGAATTTAAAAAAGATTGGGTCCATCAATCATTGAATAAAGTGGTTGAGCGTGTCATCAGAAAAAATAAAAATAACGAATCCAAAGTACCTTTAACAATTTCTGCTCAATACGGTTTGGTTGACCAGGTGACCTACTTTAATAAACAAATTGCTAGTACTGATTTAAGTAACTATTTTTTACTTCAAAAAGGTGATTTTGCATACAATAAAAGTTACTCAAAAGACTATCCTTGGGGCGCGATAAAAAGGCTTGACAAGTACGAAGAAGGTGTACTCTCCTCACTATATATAGTTTTTAAGCCCACGAGAGTTCATTCAGATTTTTTGGTGCCGTACTATGAAACAAGCAGGTGGTACAAGGAGGTATCAATGCGTGCTACTGAGGGAGCACGAAATCATGGATTATTAAATATTTCAGCCGTGGACTTTCTCGAGACTGAGTTAAGTATTCCGGTTGATTTTGAAGAGCAAATGAAAATCGGCAATTTTTTTAGAGATTTAGACGAAACGATTTCTCTTCATCAGCAAGAACTTGAAGCCCTCAAACAGACGAAACAAGGTTTCTTGCAAAAAATGTTTCCTAAAGATGGAGAGAACATTCCTCAGTTCCGTTTTGATGAATTTACTAAGCCTTGGACAAAGATTGAATTTGAAAAAGTAATTAAACTTGTTGGGGGAGCCACACCTTTAAAAGAAAATAAGGAATATTGGAACGGAGATATCGTTTGGCTCTCTTCTCAAGAAATAAAAAACAAATATGTATCAAAAGGAACTTATTTAATTACGGAACAAGCTGTAAAAGATAATCGGACTAAAGTTGTTTCGGAGGGAACTCCACTCATTGTCACACGAAGTGGTATATTAGCAAAAAGATTTCCGATTAGTATTTCTTTAAATGAAGTCGCTATAAATCAGGATATTAAAGCGCTCATCTTCGACAGAGAAAGATTTGACACCGAGTTTCTTGTTGCAGAAATAAAATCTAAAGAATCATACATTTTAAAGAATATTGTAAAGACTGGTACTACTGTTCAATCTGTTAACCTTCCTGATTTAAATCGTATGAATTTGTACATTCCAGAATATGAGGAACAACTCAAAATCGGTAAATTCTTCAGAGAACTGGACGAAGTCATCGATTTGAAAGAAAAAGAGCTCGAGGCTCTTAAGGAAACGAAGAAGGGCTTCCTTCAAAAGATGTTCGTATAATCAATGAGATGAAAAGGGGAATCGTGGTGAAGACGACACATAGTGATGAACTCGCAGTCGAACATCGACTAATCGAGGTGCTCGGGGAAGGGCACAACCAATGGAACTATCGACCGGACTTAAAATCAGAGGCGGACCTGTGGGACAACCTCCGCCATAAGATTACGCGCAACAATCTATCGGAGATCGGGGAGCATCCGATCACGGACAAGGAGTTCGATACCATCAAGACGGAGCTCCTTTCGAAGACGCAGACGCCGTTCGACGCGGCACGTTGGCTGAAAGGGGAGAACGGCATCGCCCGCATCACTATTGAAAGGGAAGATACCTCGCTCGGCTCGATGTCGCTCATTCTCTACTCGAACCGGGATATCGGGGGCGGCATCTCGACGTATGAGGTCGTCCACCAGATTGCCAAGCAGAAGGTGGATGAGGACGGGCGTGACCGTCGTTTCGATGTGACCCTTCTCATCAACGGCCTCCCGATCGTCCAGGTCGAGTTGAAGAAGGTAACGGCGAAGGACGGGGTCTATCAGGCGCACAACCAGATCAAGAAGTATGCGGAAGAAGGATTGTTCCGGAACAACATCTTCTCGACGCTCCAGCTCTTCGTCATCTCGAACGAACAGACGACGCGCTACTTCGCGAACGCGCTCCCGAAGGACATGCATCGGAAGTTCGTCTTCAGCTGGCGCACGACCGAGAACCGGAAAGTCGACAACCTGTACGAGTTCGTGAAACAGATGTTGAACATCCCGGACGCGCACCGCTTGATCGCGAACTACACGATCGTCAGCGAGGACCAGGACAACAAGGCGCTCATGGTCCTGCATCCGTATCAGATCCATGCCATCGAGGCACTTTTTGCGTCGGCAGCGCGACATGAGTCGGGGTTCGTCTGGCACGCGACCGGGTCTGGGAAGACGTTGACGAGCTTCGTGTCGACGAAACTCCTCGCGCGGAAGCCCGGGGTCGACCGGACCATCATGTTGATCGACCGAAAGGACCTCGACAGCCAGACGACGAGCGAGTTCACGAAGTTCGCCTCGGAGTTCAACACCGGCATCTCGTCAGGGAACGCTGCGGCGAATAGTCTGATCGTCGGGACGTCGAGTTCGAAGAAGCTGAGCGAGACGCTCCTGTCCGATACGAACTCGAACACGGTCATCATCACGACGCGTCAGAAGCTCGAGGCGGCGCTCCGGATTGCACAGAAGCAGGAAGAGGAGAAGGGCACACACCGCTTCCGAAAACTCATCGGTCAACATATCGTCTTCGTCGTTGATGAATGTCATCGGGCGCTTAGTGCGGAGGGGATGGAGGCCATCAAAGGCTTCTTCCCGAACTCGACCTGGTTCGGGTTCACCGGCACACCGATCTTTAACGAGAACAAGAAACAGGCGCAAGGCCAGCTCGCCCGCACGACGCGTGACCAGTACGGGGAGCTGCTCCATTCGTATACGATCAAGAACGCGCTCGCGGACGGGGCCGTGCTCGGCTTCCAGGTCGAACATGAGGACACGATTGAACCGACCTCGCTGAACAACCGCATCTTCAGCATTCTACGCCAGGACGAGAGGTATGCCGACCTTTCCGATAACGAGTTGAACGAGCTTATCGATCAGATGGAGACGATGGAGAAGGAGAAGCATATCCCGAATGACCTGTACGAGCGTGAAGAGCATATCCAGAAGGTCATCCATAAGATGTTCCGCCCGGACAATGCCTATACGAAGTTCGACTTTAAGAACGGTCGCCCACAGAAGTCGGCCATCCTGACCACGAGCTCGATCGCGATGGCGAAACGCTATTATCAGGCCATCCAGGCGATGAAGCAGGACCCGGACTGGATGACGAACGAGTTCGCGGGACACCCGATTCGGAAGGGACGCACCATCGAGGACCCGGATTTCCCACGTATCGCCATCACGTACTCGATGCAGGAAAACGAGGACAACTCGAAGCAGGTCGAGGACGAGATGAGACAGGTCATCCGCGACTATAACGCATACTACGGAACGGCATGGTCGATCGAGGACATCGAGCGCTACAATGGGGACATCAACAACCGTCTCGCGCGCAAGAAGGCGGAGTTCAAGGAGTTCGGGAACCAGATAGATCTGGTCATCGTCGTCGACCGACTGCTCACCGGCTTCGATGCGCCGACCATCCAGACGCTCTTCGTCGACCGGAACCTGAGCTATGCCAATCTGATCCAGGCGTTCTCCCGAACGAACCGCACTTTCCCAGGCAAGACAAAGGGATTGATTGTCACGTTCCGGAAGCCGGCGCTCATGGAGAAGAACGTCCAGGATGCGACCCGCCTCTATTCGAACGAGAACGATGATTCGAGCCTCGTTTATCCGACATACGAGGAGTCAAAAAAACGATTCAAGAAAGCGCATAAAGCACTGCGTGCGATTTCCTCAAATCCGGACGATATCGATGAGCATTCGCCAATCGAGGATAAAATTGAATTTGTCAAAGCGTATCAAGAGTTAAACAATGCCTTTGGTGCACTTGTCACATATGATGACTATAACGATGATATGGAAAAGTCGAACGCATTGCCTGACAAGGTCAAAACTTTGGAAGAGTATACGGCTATCTACAATACGATTAAAGGTTCATTAATCGCAGAAGAACCTTCAGAGTACGAAACGGAAGTCCCTGATTACTCCGAACTTGAGTTTTATGGTGAGAATTCAGCAATTCTATATGATGTCGATTCACGATATATCGATAAATTGCTTGGAGATTACACTGCCAACGACCAAGATATCCGCTCTGAAATCGAGAAAGCCTTGCAAAAAATGAACAAACTAGAAGTGGTTAAAGATGTGTACCGCTCGATTTTGAATGCGATCGATGATGGAGAAATTCAAGAAGAGAATATCTTTGCGGTCAAACGCCTTTTCTTTAAGAAGGCTCATAATCAAGCAATATCTGATTTTGCTGCGACTTGGTTTGTGGAGGAACATGTCTTGCATGATTCAGCCGTTCAGTATCAGATTGGTGCCGACCCGATTCCACACATCGGTCGTATCATCAGCAGCAACAATTTTGAAAAGTATAAAGAAGCGAATCCAGGTGCGATGAAATTGAAATATGGACCTGGGCTGAAGCGACAATGGCGAATGTTATTAGATGAAGTCGTCATTCCGCTCGGACAAGAGCTGAAGTGATGATTTTATAAAATACAGAATGGTGTGTCCGCGAATAAGCAGACACACCATTTTTATATATATTAGTGGTTTTTTTGTCTCATAAGTAAACTTCTCATTTGAACCCTATCCGTTATTTTATCTACCTAATATTAGGAAATTCGTTATAGTGGATGCAAGAATTGAACAACGGGGAAGGATGAGGGAAAGATGAACCAATATTATTTAACAGAATGGCGAGCGTTAACGACAGCAACGGAAGTGACACTCCATCTCTATACCGTACCGCTCAAAGATCCATCATCACGAAATACGCAGGGTGGGAAGTTAATTTTTCACTTAAATAAATTAAACAATTTTCAACCGATGGTGTTTTTTGATCAGTACATTGCTTCATTTGAGGAAATCAAACAATGGGGAGACGAGACGTTTCTTCAATATGAGGCGCGTCCGATCAGTCCATCACGGAATGTCGAGCGAACATTACTTGAACGTCTGTTGAAAAAACAGTTGGAGCGATTGGCTCATCCAGATTACATGATGAACCGAGGAAAGTTCCGCTCGAAACAGGCGCATCCAAAGTCTACAAGTGGGTTGCTCATTTATCCGGCATTAGATCTCAATGTGAATGTATCTGAAACGGCTGAAATTGTATTCGGATTCGATTTGACTCATCAATTTGAATACCGTGAAAACTTATTGCAGCAGATCAAGCGTGATCCGAAATCCGTATCTGCGGGGATGCGTGTCATGGATTCGACTCATCCGAAGTCGTATGAGTACGAATTTGTAGAGGTCGCGCCATATCGAGCGAACGAAGTGAGTCCGATTATGAAGTGTTCCATTATTGATTATTTCACAAAGAAAGACCCGAAGCGTATAATTGCGCCAGATGCGCTCGTCGTTCATGTTAAAGATCGAAACAATCACATTCTTCCATACTTACCTGAACAGCTTAAACAAAGTTGTTCATTTGAGACGATCCCCACTCATCAATTCGGTGCAGTCAATCGGATCATCAAACTGTCGCCTGAAGAGCGGATGTCGAAACTTATGCCGGAAGCGCTTAAGTTGATTGGTCGTCTTCCAATGCTTCAGTTTGAGCGACAAGATGTACGGGCGGCTCGTCTTGGTTACTCAATTCAAACGTTGCCTTCGCCACGTCTTCAATTTGGTAAAGGGAAGACTACGAGTTATGCAAAAACTGGTCTAAATCAAGGCGGTGTGTTTGAAACAGGAGAAGCGACTGTCAGTTTCTTTGTCGACCCGAAATTACGAGATCATCAAAAATGGCAAGTCATAGAGTTTATCAATAAACTAAAAACTACCTCTGAGCGCTTTGGGGTGACCCTCAATGTCTCGAATAAACCAAAAGGATTGATCCAGAAACTACCTTCTGATTTATTGCAAGCAGAGGATGTTCTATATCAACTGAAGAGTGTCCCTCAACACTTTGAAGGTGTCGTCGTTGTCATCGCCGAGGAAGAATCGCTCCAGCATTCATATCAAGCCATCAAAAGACAGTTTGGTGGGAAACAGGATGTGGTGACGCAATGCGTCGAGCTACATGACCGTGTATTGAACTCTGAGGACACGCTATATAACATTCTACTCGGTATTTACGTGAAGGCCGGTCTACAACCTTGGATTCTTGGTGAGCCGCTCCATTCGGATTGTTTTGTCGGGTTAGACGTAAGCCATGAGAATGGTAAACATGCAGCAGGCATCATTCAAATCATTGGAAAAGACGGGGCGATGATCAAGCAGAAAGCACTCTCGACAAGTGAAGCAGGGGAGAAAATCAGTTCTGAGACGATGCGGGAAATTGTCTATGACACACTTCACGCGTTCGAAGAACAGTACGGATATGCGCCGAAGCATATCACGTTCCATCGAGATGGATTTGGTCGTGAAGATTTGACTCTTATTGATTCAATTCTATCTCCGCGTGAAATTCAATTCGACTACGTGGAAATTTTGAAGAATATCAATCGACGGATAGCGATTCATGAAGATGGGTGGAAAACTTCACAGGGACTCAGTTATACAAAAGAGCGCATGGGTTATCTCCTCACGACGAGTCCTCATATTCGTGTCGGGATGGCAAAACCACTCAAAGTCGTACAACAAACAACGACCTTGCCGTTCGAAGCCATTTTGACGGATGTCTATCGATTGTCGTTCATGCACGTCCACTCGCTATTGAAAACAAGACTGCCGATCACGACGCATTATGCAGATTTAAGTTCGACATTCCATAACCGTGGCTTGCTCAATGCGAATACAGAACATGAAGAGGCATTGCCCTTTGTATAACATGTAAAATCGAAAGGTGTCATACCGTTTTTTCAGTATCGCCGCTTGTCGAATATTGGGACCGATGCGTACCGTAACTTTGAATTGAGATCATACTAGGAGGTAGAGTGATGAGTGAAAAAGGAGAAATTGTTCAATCTGCAAAACAGCTTATGGGAGATGAACATGAGATGAATGACATCCTTTTTCAACAATACGAAATGATATTGAAGCATACTCCAGACGTCATAAATGCCGTTAGCAACATGGGAGGAGTTGGCTCAAAATCGCAAGACAAAGTATACAATACGATTGATAGAGCGATTGATGTCTTTTCCGAGCAACTTAAAGAAGACAACCTATCAGATGAAACTAGAGACAAACTCAATGATCGTATTGAACGCATGGTAGATAAGTCATTTCAAAAAGATTCGGAGTTCAAGAAATGGATGGGGGCATCGATTGTAGCAGGAGTCAGTGGTGCCGCATTAGCATTAGCAAAAAGTCCAGAAGTGAGAAAAACACTGACTAATTTGCTGACGAAAAAAGACTGAGCGTCTTAAGTCTGATAAATACACGAAGTATATAACGAGAGCAGGAGCGACGATTCAATTCGTCGCTCTTTTCGGTTTCACCAAGTCAATCACATCTCGATTTGCACATATGTTCATTTAGGTGTACATTTGTGCAAAGGGGTGTGACTGAATGTCAGAAGAACTGAAAAGGCTTTACGAAGTAGCGCACTTGTATTACGAACAGAATCAAACACAACACCAGATTGCAGAGACACTCGATGTCAATCGGGCCACGGTTAGTCGCATGTTAAAACGCATTCGGGAATTAGGGATTGTGAAGTTCCAAATCGATTATGATCGCTATCAATCGATTGACGTGGCAGCCCAACTGAAAGAGCGGTTTGGTCTAAAACATGTCATCCTTGTACCTGAAAAGTCAGGACAACGCGAAGAGACGTTACAGCGTATGGGGGAAGCGTGCGCAACATACGTCGAGTCGATGGTGACCGATGACGATGTGGTCGGCGTTTCTTGGGGGACAGCACTCGCTGCCGTTGTGGAAGCATTCACACCGAAAGAAGCGTATTCAACTATCCAATGTGTGCCACTCATTGGTGGGCCGGACGGAAAGCTCGAAAGTCGTTTTCATGCGAACACGTTAGCGTATGACGCCTCACGGAAATGGCGTGGACGATCTAAACTTATCGACGTTCCTGCTATTTTACCGAATGCTGCCATCAAACAAGCATTGACGCAGTCAACACATGCTCAGGAAGTGGTGGAGCTGTGGGGGCGGATGAACATCGCCCTCTTTGGAATCGGTTCGGCCCAATTGAACCAGGAATCCAACTGGTTGGCCTTCTATGGTCAAACGTTTACCGAGGAAATGAACGAACTCCAAATCATCGGAGATCTTTGCTCGCATTTCTATAATCAAAATGGAGAGACCGTGACCACTTCGTTATCGGATCGAACAGTCCATATTGAGCATCAACAACTCGCAAAGGTGCCACTTAAAATCGGGGTTGCCTATGGAAGTGAGAAAGTAGAGGCGATACGAGTCGCAGCCGAGCATCAGCTAATTGATGTCATCGTGACGACTGACCGCACTGCCCAACAACTGTTACAGGGGGAATGAACAGATGGATGTGAAAGAAAAGTGTGCGGAAGCCGCGCTCCATTGGATTGAATCGGGGATGACAATCGGTCTTGGGGGTGGCAGTACGATTCAACACCTCATCAATATGATTCATGCGAATGAACTGGACGTGACAATCGTGACGCCTTCGTTTGTGACACGACGCGCCTGTCTTGAAAAAGGGCTTCGGGTTGTTGAGACGGGGGATGTCTCGCTGATCGACTTTGCCTTTGACGGGTGTGACCAAGTCGATACACGACACCACGCCTTGAAGAGTGGAGGCGTGATTCATACGGAAGAAAAACTCATTGCAACCATGGCGAAGCGATACGTATTACTAGTGGATGACTCTAAATTTGTTGAACGATTGACGTTTGATCATCCGGTTGTCTTGGAAGTTCTTCCACAAGCATTCACCTATGTGAGCGAGAAAGTCCGAGAGCTCCCATGGGTGGAATCTCTACACGTTCGTCAAAGTTTGAACAGTGATGGGGCCTTGGTGACCGTGAACGGAAACCGATTACTCGACGTGGTCGTCCACCCGTCTGAAGATTCGATTGAGGTGCACCACCAGTTATCTCAAGTACGTGGCGTGGTTGATACGTCCTTGTTCACAGATGTCGTCACGCACGTCATCGTCGCATCGCATCATGATACAGTCGTCTATTCAACGGAAACGGGGGAAGTGAAATGAAGCGATGGGGAATCATTGGACCAGGTGCGATTGCTACAGAATTCGCTCAAGCACTCGCACAAGCACTCGCACAATCAGATGGTATTGCCTACGGGGTATGGGGACGAGATGTAGAAAAAGCCGAACAATTCGCGCAAGAATATGGTGTGAGATATGTGTACCAAACGTTAGATGAGATGTTGTCTTCACCTGACATCGACATCGTCTACGTGGCGACACCTCATCACCTCCATTATTCGATGATGGAACAAGCCATCGCACATGGAAAACATGTCCTTTGCGAAAAAGCCATCACACTAAACAGTGAAGAGCTGGAGAACATTCAACGTCTGGCTGATGATCAAGGGGTGATTGTGCTCGAAGCGATGACGATTTATCATATGCCGCTCTTTGAAGAGTTGAGACGGCGTGTTCAGGAAGGTGAAATCGGACGAGTCAATATGATTCATGTGACGTTCGGGAGTTATAAAGAAGATGATCCGTCTAACCGATTCTTCAATCCGGAATTGGCTGGGGGTGCGATGCTCGATATCGGGACGTATGCCTTATCGTTCGCTAGAAATTTCTTGGACGAAGAAGTAGTGGAAGTGTTGACGACGATGAAGCCATACAAAACCGGGGTCGATGAACAATCAAGTATGATCCTTCGTACGGATTCTGATCAGATGGTGAACATTACCCTTGCGATGCGCACAAAGTTACCGAAACAAGGAGTAGTCGCTGGAGAAGACGGGTACATTACCGTCAATGCGTTTCCTCGTGCAACGGAGGCGACCATCACGTATACGAAAGATGGCTCGGTTGAGACCGTTCAGCTCGGGGAGACGGAGCAGGCATTACGCTATGAAATCGACGCGATGCACCGTGTCATTTCTGGTGAATCTGACGAGACGCGACTTTATTCACGGGATGTTATGACGTGGATGGATCGGATCCGTCAACAATGGAAGGGGACTCATCATGAACAGAGGAATTGATCACATCGGAATGACGGTGCCTTCTATTGAGGAGGCAACTACTTTTTTGAAAGATGCGTTCCACGCTGAGATTTGCTACGACGTGCAACGTCCAGAAGATGAGCCGATGGAAGGGAAAGAAGCGGAGCAGCAACTGGACTTACCAGACGGACAACAAATCATCCATATGCGGCTGCTTCAAATCAAATCAGGACCGTCTATCGAGTTGTTTCAAGTCGCACGAGTAAATGAAACTGAACCGACAGAAATCTCATCGTACGGTTTACATCATTTCGCGATTTATGTGGATGATATGCAAGAGGCGGCTCAGCGCTTTGAACGTGCAGGTGGACAGTTGTTGTCGAAACCGCATCCGTTAGCCGGTGTCGAAGACAATGGGAATAACCAAGGTGTATACGGGAAGGCACCATGGGGATCACTCATCGAGCTGATTGCCTATCCGGATGGAATTGATTACCCTGCGTCGAGTGAACAGGAGCGTTGGACACCGGCGGAACATAAATGAGTGTATATGAAAAGAATCGCCCGTTTTCAGGCGATTCTTTTTTAGTCCGTATTATTTGTCATTCACAAAAATTATTAGGGGCATATGTGAACAGATAAAAGCATAATAAAGTGCCATCTTTTGGTAATATGGAATTATGTTTAATGAGAGCAAAATTGTGAATGAGGACGTGGAGAACATGAACGAAGTGCAACGATTAATGGACGAGGTCATTAAATTCCGAGATGAGCGCGATTGGGCGTTCCATCATAATCCGAAAGACTTGGCACTTTCCCTGTCGCTCGAGGCGAGTGAGTTACTTGAAGTATTCCAGTGGATCTCGAGTGAAGAAGCGCTTGAGACGAAAAAGACGGAGATGGAAGAGGAACTTGCCGATGTGTTGATCTATGCGCTGACGTTCGCGCATGCTGCTGACATCGATGTGACAAAAGCGATTGAAGACAAGCTCGTAAAAAACGCAGTGAAGTATCCGATTTTGACTGGGAATGATTCACGATGAAGTCGAATCATCGATTGCTATTCGTCATATATCTTGGAGCAGGCATATTGAGTTTGACTCTCTTTCTTGCGATTCCTTTGTTCTACATAGAACGTTCGAACTGGATGAACGTCATGTTTCCGCTACTAACAATTATTTGGTTTGCGAATGCGTTTGTGCATTGGAGACGGATGAAGCAGAATAAAGCTTAATTAAATCGATTGTAGCCATAGAAAATCAATTGAGTGAAAAGGAGATAACGATGTCACACGAGGAACGTCTAGATGAGTTAAGTCGAAGCCATATTCATGCCATTCATTTGAGTTTCATTTTTTCCGTGATTTTTATTATGAGTGGATTGCTGGTTTGGTGGTTAGGGTGGCTCACCGCTATTCAAACATTGTTTGGAAGTGTATTGCTCGCTCCACTCCTTTTGATGCTTCCGATGTGGAAACGCACACAGACGTTGCTACGTTTCAATGAGGACGTTGCATATCGTCATATCGTGTGGCTTGAGTTGATTTGCGCGCTGATTGTCGTGCTTTTAAATATTGGGATTGCGATTGCAATCATCGTTACCGAAATATATAGCTTCACGATTATTTCGTTCTTATCGATGTTCGTTGTGTCGATGATATCCAGACATGTTGATCAGCGGATGAAGCAACATGACCCGGAACATGTGACCTATTCAGATATGGCTCGATATAAGACAAAACGCAGTTGACCTGAGTCAGCTGCGTTTTGTGTTCGAGTCCAATTGTTGTTCGATTCGATCGAGACGTTCAATTAACACTCGAAACTGTTCAGTGTTTTGACGCTCCAATTCAAGTTTTTCTGCTGCGCGTTTTTCAAATCGATTGACCACTTTGACAAGCCATACAATTCCGAAGACAATGGCGATGATGGGTAAGAAAAACGCAAGACTTGCGAATAATGAACTGATGATGATATTCACGAGAACTTCCTCCTTTACCTGTACACTCCATTATACTTCCAAATACATCCATCGTGACAGGGGCGACAGTAGCATTTTATATCAGACATTCGGTAGGTTAAGCATATAGAAAAGAGGTCTTGATCAGAATGAATTTAACAAATCGACAGCGTTCTTTGAAGTGTCCGACTAGACTTGGAACAGACGAGGCAGGTTACGTCATCAACCAAACGTCCATCAAATATATTCAGCCTGAGTTTGAAACAATTCTCTTCAAATCAATTGAATTGGTGAAAGAAGCATTCGATGAACAGCTATATAGCATATACCTATACGGAAGTATCGGTCGCGGGACGGCCGTTGCTGGTGAATCGGATCTCGATTTGACGGTGCTTGTCCATGAGGATATCGATGCGACGGAATTGGTGGAACAGACGGAGCAACTACTAACGGAACATCCGGAAGTCATCAAAATCGACTACGATATCGGTCGCCTGGATGTGGCATTAAATCCGGCGAATCGTTTTGAATGGGGCTTTTGGCTAAGACATCTTTGTACGTGTGTTTACGGGGAAGATGTTTCGACTCAATTCCCACTCATGAAGCCGGACGCTCGTGTGAGTGAAGCGTTGAACCAGGACTTGGTTTCTTCGATTGAAGCAGCCAAGTCGAAATTGCTTCATGGACAGATCTCTCATCTGGAGAAGCGCTCCATTGTGAAGCGCGTCATCCGAGGTTGGTATTTGACCATCAATGTGAAGGACGAGAGTTTTGCGACGACTGTAGAAGCGTGCTTGGCGATTCTAAAACTCTATTTCCCGGAAGATCCGCGAGTAGAGGAAGGGAAGACACTGTTGAAACAAGATGACATTACAAATCAACAGCTTCTAGACTATTTGAATGAAATGTTATTGAATTTTGTTTGAATCATATAAACTTGTAACGAGATTTTTCGATGTATATCATTTTGGAAAAGAAATGTGAAACTGTTGAATATTGATTCTAAAAAGAAGAATAAGCCCTGGCATTAGGCTTACTCTTCACCAATTAACATCATTTTTCGCTCTTGCTGTTGAGAAGGAGTTAATCCGTTTGGAAACTGTTCGCGTTCAACTTCCCACTCATTAATTTCCTCTTCATCAAACTTTACACGAATCAGTTCGTTTACATCGGTAATACGAAGCGCTGCCATAATTACAGCAAGGTGAAACAAATTCATAGATGTCTTTTTCGCTTTTCCAATTTCACTAATCGTAGCGAGTCGAAGACCCGTCATTTCATGTAATTCCATTGGAGTGATTCCTTTTTCCTTCAAAACCTCATACAATCTTACTTCCATCTCACATGGATGGTTTTCGATGACTTTCATCATTTTGTCTGAAGTCGCTAATCTATCTAGATATACTTTTGCCATAGTAATAACCACCTTTAAAAATTATCAACTTCACCTTACACATACAAATAAAGGGTGTCAAATAGTTAATAAGTTGAAATTGGATATACATAATACTATTTTGAAATATATAGACTTGTGAATAGACGGACGACAAAGGAGAATTTACAATGAAATCAATCGCCATCATCGGAGCTGGTGTCAGCGGGCTTTATGCCGCAAGTGAGCTTCATCAAAAAGGATATGACGTCACGGTCTTCGAAGCGCGTGGCCGAATCGGCGGGCGCATCTTCACGAAGGAAGGCTATGACCTCGGACCGACATGGTATTGGCCGGATACGGAGAAGACGATCTCGGAACTCGTGGATACACTGGGACTCGAGTCATTCCTTCAACATACGACAGGGGAGATGGTGCTCGAACGCCAGACGACGACTGCGCCGGAACGACATGTGTTGCCGGAGGAAAGCATCGTCCGATCGAAACGTTTAGTCAGCGGGATGACGAGTTTAGTGAAAGCATTATACGCAAAGTTACCCGAGGACATCGTTCGGATTGGGCATCGCCTCACGTCCATCGACCGACAGTCAGACCGAGTTCAATTGACGTTCCAAAATGGGTCGGTGCATCACACGGATGACGTGATTCTCGCACTTCCTCCACGCCTTGTCGCCAATCTAACAATCAGCCCTGAATTATCAACATCAACACGGAATGCACTCAAAACGACTCCGACTTGGATGGCATCTCAGGCGAAGGCGCTGATCATATACGAGACACCGTTCTGGCGAGAAGAGGGTCTGTCTGGCTTTGGGATGAGTTGGGTCGGTCCGCTCCAAGAGATTCATGACGCCTCGCCAATAGACGGACCAGGTGCGTTGTTCGGATTCTTCCGTCTGTCACCCGGAGAACGAGAAGTGTTGGGAGAAGGACAAGTGAAGACGCGTGTCATCGAACAACTAGAGAAGTTATATGGTCCGAAAGCGAATGACTTCTTGCGATTTCACTACATGGACTGGTCGGCAGAATCTGAGACGGCGACATCTGACGACCTCATGCCGCTCACGGCATTCCCGGCCTATGGTCCAATCGAGCTCGGAGACCGCCTCCATTTGATCGGTTCGGAGACGGATGCGCAGTTCGGGGGACATATCGAAGGGGCGTTACGGTCGGCGGAGCGAATCGCCCGACTAATGACTGAAGAGTAAAAACGGTTTGAGGTAATCCATCTCAAACCGTTTGTGGTCGTGCACTTAAATAAGCATTATGAATAACGATTTGTGCTTTGTAAGCATCTTCAAACGTGGCTGCAATTGGAGATGGTGTATTAGTAATTACCGCGTTCGAAAATGCAAGTAAAGAAGCTGTGTGAGCATTTTGGAAGAAGCCGAGACTAGCTCGTAGTGGCGGGAAATGAACACTTTCTAGTAATTCGTTAGAAGGGAACAATGATTTCGTTGAGCCACTCTCAGCATCAAACCAATCTACTTCATAACCGTTCTTCAAATTGACACGAAGACTTCCCTTTTCTCCAAACACCTCGAATATGTCGCGTGAATCTTGTTCGGCTGAAATTCGTGATACCTCAATTTCACCGGGAATCGACTTGGCGATGACATGACACTGCGCATACTCATCGACCTCACTTCGCTCTTTAAAATGTGTATGCGTATGTGCTTTCACCTCAGTGATGTCGCCAACGATGTATTGAACGAGATCGACGAGGTGCACGCCGAGGTCCAA
>NZ_JAPEHX010000065.1:0-16324 GCF_028823655.1 Exiguobacterium sp. B2(2022)
GAAGCGTGGATTCAGCAACAGATCGAAAAGACGTCAATGTGATATTTCAAAAAAGCTGAACGATCTGCCCTTAATGGGAGGGCAGATCGTTCAGCTTTTATAGTGTTGCTTGATCAATGCATCAAAATTGGGGGTCATATCTTCTTCAAGATAATAATGATGATTGTCTCGAATGATTGTATCACCAACACGTGCTTCGGAAGGTAGGAATCGTCTAGGAATGAAACTTGAGCCGTTATTCCATCTCAATACGGCATATTTTCCCTCGATTCGCACCAATGTACCGTACTTAATCATGCCTCTTCCTCCTCGACGAGCAGCTTCTGTCTCTTTTTATCCTTACATCATGTATTCCCACATTCCACAAAAGCTACACATTTTTACGAGTGTCTGTCCAATCGGACAGGGGAAGTTATTCCAAGAAACGCATGAGGATAAATTTGATAAATGTGAAGGAAGTTTGAAGAAAACGCTTTCTTTTTTTAAAATGGTCTTCTATAATGAAAGCACGGGGTGATTATGACGAAACTGTGAACAATGGGGGGATGGTCATGTTTTCTTCTGCAATGATTGGGTTACTCGCTCTGACGGGAGTAACAATCTATGGGGTTGACCGTATGTTCACGGTCCGCTCAGAACGCGTCACAAAGAAATAGGTCTACATAGGGGGAAATCGCAACGTCTTGGGGAGACGTTGCGATTTTTTTAATAGTCTTGTTGACGAGACCGGCGATCGGTCTCTTTTTGTTCCACCATTTTTCGATTACGTTCATGGACACGATCGAAAAAAGAATGTTCTGGCCACATAGGAGACCAGTGGCGCTCTTCGGGAAGTGCTAAGATGTATTCTTCTGCTGCACTCAACCGTTCAATCATCTGGCTACGATTGTCGCATAGGTCACCATGTCCAGGCACGAACCATTGAACTTCATGTTCATAAATGAGGGTTTGCAACGTTTGTAATGTTTCGAGATATGCAGTCGAATCATGCTCGATAAAAGGTGGCTCGATATTCGAACCGTAATCTCCGCATACGAGTAGGTGCATCGGCTCGATTAGAACAGATAGGTGAGTTGCATCATGGCCAGGTGTCGGGATGAACGTAACGGGTAACGATCCAAGTAGAAGTGTCTGATTCGGTTGGACCACGATATCGATTTCAGGTTTTTGAATCGGGCGATCGATGTAGTGCTGTTCATAGAACTCGCGAATCTCATCGAGCTGATTAGACGAGTCGGCATCTACAAATGCCTGTGAGGCAATCGTTGTCGCATCCTTAAAACCATAAGCCCCGATAATATGGTCGAAATGATGATGGGTAAAGATGACGTAAAGTGGTCGATTATCTCGTCTTAACTCGATATCCCGACGAATCGTGGCAATTTCTTCAGGAAGCCACGTGGGGTCAATCAAAAGAATGGCGTCTGGTGTATCGATCAAGGTGGATGTCGTTCGCATCAACGCACTTTCGTAAATCGTGAATGATTGAAGTTTCGCTTGAATCAAAAGAGTTCCTCCTCATCTGATTAGAGTCATTCACTCTTTTCCCCAAAACAATCAATGGAACAACAAAAAAGCAGAAAGTCAGAAGACTTTCTGCTTTTGCAAGGTCTCAACCGTGCATTGTATGTGTGCGAGAGGTTCTCGCGTATATGTCGATATTGGAGCGGGTGAAGAGAATCGAACTCTCGTCATCAGCTTGGAAGGCTGAGGTTTTACCATTAAACTACACCCGCATGAAGAAAAAATATGGAGCGGGTGAAGGGAATCGAACCCTCGTCATCAGCTTGGAAGGCTGAGGTTTTACCATTAAACTACACCCGCGTTACGTCTTAACGTTACTTTGATATAATAGCATATCAGATTCTATTTGCAAACCCTTTTTTAAAAAACTTTTTAGGTTGCAGAATCCTATCCACAACGAAGATAATAGAAAAAAGGGGAGAAATCAAATATGAGTGAACGAAAATCATATTTACAACTGATGGGCGAAGGATTTCGAATGTTGAAGCAGTCCAAACAAACGGATCAAACAGTGTCTCTTCGAAGCTGGACGTTCTCGATTCATCACGATAATGAATGGTATGTCGTGTTACGTTCGAATCGTGTCAAGTGGGTCGGATTGCCGAGTCATACATTTGATATTGCTCTTGATTCGATTCAAATTGGGAATCTTCGAATCATACGTCACCCTGAATCGAACGAAGTACGTTTGACAATCGATGAAGAATGGGGATTGGAAAATAAGGTTGTTTGTGACAACCTAGAATGGGAAACATTCGTCGATGCGCTCAAACAAGTGAAGGGGGAGTAAGCGTGAGTGAAGAGAGGTTGTATCGAATGGAAGCGGAAGCACGAGGGAGTGCTTGGCGGGCCCGGGTTCTAACAGGGATTCAGCGGTTTCGATTTTACAAAGGCGAATTGCTCGCACCATCGAACCGGCCGTATGTCGTATTGAGCATTTCGCAAGATCAAGGATCCTTACCTGATTTGATTGAAACCGATATGGGCATCCTCTTGATCCATGAGCGAGTCAGTCCAATCTTTATGAATGTCTGTCCATATGACGTTCAGCTCGTCCGTGTCGAGCTTCATACAAGTACAGGGAAGACTGATCGGTATTGCGCGCTTAATGTGCTCCGACGCTTTGAAATCGAATACCTCGAACACTCGAACGAATTTCGCCCGTTGAGTACGGATCGATTCTATTTCCTATCCAATCAAACGGTTCGAATGAACTTATTTGGACATATGATTGCCCAAGATGTAAATAGCCAACGTCTGTATGTGACCGAACGACTAAAATATGCATTACAATCAAAAATGGTCACAGGACTGGCATTTAAGCAAGTAAAGGAGAAAACAGCATGAAAGAGTATGAAATTGATGGGTGGTTCCGCCTGACGTATCCGGAACATTACGAGTACAGTGAAGAAGAAGACTACGTGAGCTTCTATTCAACAGAAGAGGATGCGCAAGGAACGCTTCAAATCTCCATCTATGAGTCTGAGGATTCACAAGAACCAAGAGAAGCTGTCTTACGCGAGTTAAACACCTTTTTAGGAGAGTTCCCGATCGACGTAAAAATTGCGCCAAGCGTGACGGACGAGACGGGTGACATGACGACGGCCTATGCAAGTGGCATCGAAGATGGGATGCATTTAGATGTCTGGTCGTTGACGGACGGAAAACGCCTTTTATTCATGACGTACGTTGCCGATCAAGTGACGAATGAAAAAATGGAGATTGAATCGATCATCGACTCAGTCGAATGGACATAAAATGAGACACGACGCCAAGTAAGAGGCGCGTGTCTCATTTTTTTATTGATATTTTGGAACATCGAAATTGAGCGTATAGGCATCGAGAGATTGATAGACGTCATAGATCTGTCTCGTTTGAATATCTGCCCAAGCAATATTCGTTGCATATTGATGCGTGCCTGGAGAATCAGGATTATAACGCATCTTATAAAGTGTGTTTTGTTTGTAAGTTGGGTGATTAATGTAGCTAGAACCAATCCAGTAGGCTCCTCCAATTACTGCCGCTTCAGGCGTGAACCATTTCTGTTCAAACGCATATTTGGCTCCACTTCCAAGTGGGTTACTGTCGAAGGCCTGAATACCATACATATTGTATACAGTAGCAGCTACAGGTCGCTCTGGATAAATTCGGTCACCGTTTGAGTTAATCAAGGCGTTTCCATCTTTATCAACGGGTACACCAGATGCTAGTTTTGAGGTACCGTTACCCGTTTCGTGAAGTGCATGCGAAAGCAAATAAACTTCGTTGATATGGTACTGACTGCCAGCAGTTACGAACGCTTGACCTAAGCCACTGAGTGTACCTTTCGACAAGAGGAGCTTATTGAGCGTTGTCGCTGTCGTTCCGGCACTCTTCGATAAATCTAAGAATTGGTAGAACGAGCGTGAATTCGGATCAATGCCAGTCGGGTCAACATATGTCAACACTTCGTTGACTGATGCACGACGCCAAATATTGTCAAACACTCGAAGATTGTGCCCCGATGGTCGTTTGTAAGAAACAGTGTAGTACGTGCCTGTCTGTCCAGTGATGGTTACTTTTTCGCCTGGGTTGATTTGACCGTATGGATGAGATGTAAGGCTTGGTTGGCTTAAAATATTGGCCTTACCGACGACGGAACTCAATGTGATATAACCCGTTGCCGTACCGTATTTGACTTTATACCAAGAAGAAGAAGCGCGTTCTACATATTGAACCGTTGCTCCTTTCGGAATAGTGGCCACTGTCACAGAACTTGACGAAGCAGATGATTTTAAAGCAGCACCGACGTTCGAGATGACGGTCATATCCTGATTGACGATTGTACCGACGTTATCAGTGACACTGACCCAAGCTCTTGGCAAATACGCTTTTTCGTAGCGATGAAAATCGGTTTGAGCGATTTGATTATATTGGCGCTCTGCCATGTCACGAACAGTCATCGGATAACTTGTATAGAATACATTCTTGATGACACCGCTTCCCGGAGGCGTTGTCGTGACCGGAATTGCGTAATCCATATGAATATAGTTTCCACTATACGTACCGTTCGTCAATAATCCCCAATCTGAACCGATGATTGGTTTTACACTGACAATCGTCCCGTTGTTCAACGTTCCAGCGAGGTTGTTTGACTGGACGGCAGGAGTAGAACGTACGTTTAACGTACTTCCACCTTCCACGTAAATCCGGTATTCGGCTTCCGGACCGTACTGTTCAGTCGGTGTCGTTGTCGGTGGCGTCAACGCAAAGTCACGAGCTGCGACATAGCCAGTCGTGTTGTTGTAACGCACTTGATACCATGAACCAGTCGCTCCAAATTTAGCGAATTGATCAACTTTAGCCCCTTTTGGGATGGTCTGTAGCACCGTTTTAGAACTAGACATCGAAGAGTATAACTTCGTTTCTTGTTGAGCGTAATACGGTGTCACCACTTGCGTGAATTTCTCAGATAGATCACGTGTCGGGACGTAACCTGTCGTAGATTGATACGTCACTTTAGACCATGAACCTGTTGCGCCATGAGTCGAAAGTTGAGAGACCGCCGTGCCAGGCGTTAACGTACGGATAGCTTTTTTAGTTGATGACATAGAGTTGTAAAGCGTCGTTTGATTACTAATATACATCGGTTTAGGTGCCGTAAGCGATTGGAGGTCGCGCATGGCCACATATCCAGTAATTCCGTTGTAAGAAATCTTACCCCACGAATTTGTCGCACCATATAAAGATTGAAGACTGACTTTCGCGCCTTTCGGGAGAGTCGTCAATACACGAGAAGTCGTCGTAATCGATGCATATACTTTTGTTGAATCAGTTGTCATATGTGTCGGATTCACTTGAGGCGTCACACTTCCACCTTCGTATGCAGAAAAGTATTTTTGAGCGACGTAACCAATTTTCCCGTTATAAGAAACTTTGTACCACGAACCCGTCGCGCCGTGCGTCGAAATATAGTTCACGACCGCATCCTTAGGAATGATCGTCAATACAGCAGAAGAAGTCGTCATTTCAGCTCTTAAATTGACGTTCATTTCCGCAACATATTGCTTCGCAGATGACTGTTCAGCGAAATATTTTTGAGCGACATAACCCGTCTTCCCATTGTAAGAAATTTTGTACCACGAACCCGTCGCCCCATGCGTCGATATGTAAGTGATGGTCGCACCTTTCGGGATTGCGCTTACGACAGAAGATGAGGTCGTCATCGATGAATACATACTTGTCGCTTCTTTAGCGATATATAGCGCAGTAGAAGCAGTAGATGTAGAAGACTTGGAAATAGATGTATTGATGGTTAAATATTCGGAAGCGACATAACGTGTTTGACCCTCAAATTCGATTTGTGCCCAATTGTTATTTGATGAATAGACGTTTACCGTTGTTCCTTCTGTTAGTTTCCCGACAATCGATGAAGTCGTAGACGAGTCGGAACGAACATTTAAAATCTTTGTGTTGACGGTTCCTTCATATGTTGCTGCGTATGATGGAGTGGGAGCCAATCCACTAAATAACGAGGTCGAAACAAGGACGGCTGCACTCAATCGTGTAAGGTTTGATTTCAAAGTCTATTTACTCCTTTCACCAACCGATTGGTCATCGGTCGATGTAGATAATTTTCACTATGCGGTCTAAGTATAACGTACTTAAATTTTGATAAGAAGGTTATCTTTTAAAAAAGAGGTGAATCCTTGAAGTGAAATGTATGAAAAATGGAAAATGAAAAAGCTCCTTCAAAAAGGAGCTTAAACCATTTAATGGGTTTTGTTTTGTTTCATCCACATGAGTATGTCTGACCATACTTGTTCCCGGTCCGCTTCACGCAAAATTTCATGTCGGGCATCGTCATATGTCGCAACGGACAGTTCGACGTCCGCCTTGCGATACTTTTCGATGATTCCGTTCAATCCCTCCCCGTCATGGATCACAGGGTCGTCCATCCCGGCGACGAGCAACATCGGGAGAGACTTCGGATGCTCGTGAATGCGTGCGACGGTCGTGACATCAAGTGAGGCACGGGTCACTTCATGTAAAAATCCGAGTGAGGGAAGCCCCCCACAATTTGAATCATCGATATACGAATCAACTTCTTCGGGGACGCTTGATAGCCAGTCACTATCCGTTCGAGCAGGCAAAAACTTAAGATTGTAGCGCCCGAACAAAAGGCGTTCAAAGAAACGTGATTGATGCGTGGCACCTTTACGTTTCATGACGGTAGCGATTAAACGATGCCCGACTTCACCTGCGACCCCAGGATGTGGGGGAGGCGCGACGACAATCACTCCAGCCAAGGCATGCCCCATGATTTGACCGAGTCGACGAGCGAGCAGAGAACCGAAACTGTGGCCTAACACATAAGTAGGGCGCTCATCTTCGTAACGGTTGATCAGATATTGAGCATCCTCGACAAGTTGCAAAAAGCCCTCGCCCGGAGAGAGGTGTCCATAAGTCTGTTGTTCGTGGGCGCTTGAACCGGCACCTCGTAAGTCGCATATGAACACATCGTATCCATTTTCTGTTAGAAAATGAGCGAATTCAATATATCTTTCATGGTGTTCAAGCATCCCATGGAAGATGAATATTTTTCCAATGGACTGCTCTGCTCGAATTTCCATTACTTCTGTCTGATATCCGTCTGGATACGTCAACTCTGAAAGAACCATGTGTCATCCTCCTATTAGAAAAGTCCGATTGCTTTTCCAGATTCGTCAATGCCCATATTGAGGGCGGCCGGATGTTTCGGTAAGCCCGGCATCGTTAAAACGTTACCTGTGAGAGCAACGAGGAAACCTGCTCCTACTGATGGTTTTAATTCGCGTACCGTAATGGTGAATCCTTGTTGATAACCGAATTTGGAAGGGTCGTCCGATAGAGAGAACGGTGTCTTCGCCATACAAATCGGCAGGTCTGCCCAACCTTTCTGTTCAATCTCAAGCATTTGTTTTTTAGCTTTTGCTGTGAACGTGACATCGGCCGCTCCATATACTTCCCGGGCAATCGTTTTAATCTTTTGTTCAATCGAATCGGTCAATTCGTAAAGTGGTGATAGTTTACTTTCGTTTGACTCAACCGCATCAATGACAGCTTCAGCGAGTTGTTGCCCACCGAGTCCGCCGTTCGCCCATACCTCGCTCAGTGAAGCGCGAATCTCATGTGCTGAGCACCAGTCAAGTACCGCTGCGATCTCTTCTTCGGTATCTGAATTGAAACGATTTAAGGCAACGACGGTCGGAAGACCGAGTTTTTTCATCGTGTCGATATGTTTCGCAAGCAGTTTCATCCCTTTACCGACCGCGCCGACATTCTCAATATGGAGCTGGTCTTTCGCCACGCCGCCATGCATCTTCAAAGCACGAACGGTCGCAACGAGTACAACTGCATCTGGATTTAACTCCCCGACACGAGACTTGATATGACAGAACTTTTCAGCTCCGAGATCGGCTCCAAACCCGGCTTCTGTCACAACGTATTCTCCTAGTTTTAATGCTGTTTTTGTCGCAATGAGCGAGTTGCAGCCGTGGGCGATATTCGCAAACGGCCCCCCATGGACGAGGGCAGGGGTTTGTTCAATTGTCTGAACTAAATTTGGCTTGAACGCTTCTTTCAACAACAATGTCGCAGCCCCAGCAGCTCCGATTTGTTCAGCAGTGATTGGTTCTTGTTGGTGATCATAAGCAACGACGATTCGCTTAATCCGATCTTCAAGGTCTTTTAAAGAGTCTGCGAGACAAAGGATCGCCATAATTTCAGAGGCGACAGTAATATCGAATCCTTCTTCACGTGGTACGCCATGAGCGGGACCGCCAAGACCAACAGTGACGTGACGAAGGGCACGGTCATTCAAATCAAGGACGCGTTTCCAAACAATTCGACGAACATCGATGCCGAGGTCGTTCCCTTGATGAAGGTGATTGTCGATCATGGCGCTGATCGTATTATGAGCTGACGTGATGGCATGCATGTCCCCTGTGAAGTGGAGGTTGATGTCTTCCATCGGAAGGACTTGACTGAAACCACCGCCAGCCGCTCCGCCTTTTAAGCCCATTGTCGGTCCGAGTGAAGGTTCACGGAGACAGACGATTGCCTGTTTATTCAATTGGTTTAAGGCCTGGCCGAGTCCGACCGTTACCGTCGACTTTCCTTCTCCGGCTGGCGTTGGATTGATGGCTGTAACGAGTACAAGTTTTCCATCTTTTTTTGTCTTCAGACGATCGAGGACATCGTAAGAAAGTTTGGCTTTATATTTTCCATAAAGATCAAGATCGTCTTCCTGAAGTCCGATTTTTGCTGCAATCTCTTTAATGGGCAATGTTTTAGCTTGTTGCGCGATGGTGAGATCGGATAATGGTTTGGTTGTTGTCATAGGGAAGTACCTCCGTTTTCGAACGATGTGTATTTATATGTCGGTTAATATTCGGTTTTAACGTTTTTGAGTACGGGAAGAATCGATTGATATCCAACCCGTTCGTAATATCATTGATTTTATCATAACTCATCAGATCGTGAAATTCATTCATTCCGTTCAATATTTTCCACCCTTTCCGTCAAATGTATCCGTTTTCATAAAAGATTCTTCACGATACATTGATAGTGGAGGCGATACACATGACTGAAACTTCGAAACGGATGAAACGAAGACGAAATTGGAAGAAACCAGCGAGTTTTGTAGCATTTGTCGGACCTGCTTTTCTAGCGTTCGTCGCGATCGTGCTCATTCCGTTCTTCAATGGGATCTACTATAGTTTTACGGATTGGAATGGTGTGACCGGAGAATTGAATTTTGTCGGATTTGATAATTATCAGCGATTGTTCCTTGAAGATGAGCAGTTCCGCGCTTCATTTTGGATAACGACAAAATACACGATCATCTCTGTCTTACTGACGAACATCGTTGGATTCTCGTTGGCATTGCTGTTGACGCTGAACATTAAAACACGAAATTTCTTGCGTACAATCTTCTTCATGCCGAATTTGATCGGTGGATTGATTCTCGGATTCATTTGGCAGTTCATTTATGTAAAAGGCTTTGCCTCAATCGGAGCGTTGACGGGTTGGAGTTTGTTTGAACTACCATGGCTCGGGGATGCGCAAACAGCATTCTGGGGAATCGTCATTGTCGCCATCTGGCAAGGAGGCGGTTATGTCATGGTCATCTACATCGCGGCGCTACAAAATGTACCGACGGATTTGATGGAGGCGGCTCGGATTGACGGAGCCAACCGTTTCAAAATGCTTCGTCACATCACGTTGCCGATGATAATGCCGTCCATCACCATCTGTTTATTCTTGACGATTTCTTGGTCGTTCAAAGTGTTTGATACGAACTTATCACTCACAAACGGCGGACCGTTCAAATCAACGGAGATGTTAGCTTTAAATATTTATACGGAGTCTTTTGTGAACAATAACTATGGTCTTGGGTCAGCGAAAGCGGTCATCTTCTTCTTGGTCGTGGCTGCGATTACGGTGACACAAGTGTACGTGACGAAGAAACGGGAGGTAGAAGCATGACGACTGAGAAATTGGAACATGTCGAGAGAAACATAGAGAAAACACCGAAGCGCGTTCCGCAACGTCCACTTCGCCCGGGAACATATTCTTGGAACCTTGGAATCATTGAGCTTGTCGCCATCTTGCTTGGACTTCTCTATTTGGTCCCGTTCTATTACGTTGTTGCCAATTCGTTTAAATCGATGGCTGAAATCTTTACGAACACATCGGCGTTGCCGAATGAGTGGTTGACGTCAAACTATACGGAAGCATGGGAAGCGATGAATTATGGACGTGTGTTTTTAAACTCGCTGTTCATTACAGTCGGGGCGAATGCAATCATCGTCATCTTCACATCGATGGCAGCGTGGAAACTTGTTCGGACGAAGCATTGGATTTCTACGATGATTTTCTTCTTATTCGTGGCAGCGATGGTCATTCCGTTCCAATCGATCATGATTCCGCTTGTGAAAGTCTCAAGCATTCTCGGGCTACTCAACAGTCATTGGGGACTGATGGTCATGTATCTCGGATTTGGTTCTGGAATCTCCGTGTTCCTATACCACGGATTCATGAAATCGATTCCCGAAGAGATTGAAGAAGCCGCAATCATCGATGGTTGTTCAACATGGGGCGTCTTTTGGCGCATCGTCTTCCCATTACTCAAGCCGATCACGGTGACGATCGTCATCTTGAATAGTCTATGGATTTGGAACGACTTCTTATTGCCATCACTTGTTCTCCGTGATGTGGAGTTGCGGACCATCCCGCTCGCAACGTTCTATTTCTTTGGGCAGTACACGAAGCAATGGGATTTGGCGTTAGCTGGTTTAGTGTTAGGAATCGTTCCACTTTTAGTCTTTTTCTTCGGTATGCAAAAACATATCATCAAAGGGATTACAAGTGGCTCGATTAAATAACCCTCCCAAGGGAATCCTCCGTTCGCTACACGGAGGATTAATTTTTTTTGAAAAAAAGTCGTTGACATTAGTCTGAATATTTATAATAATGAACTCAATTCAATTGTGAACGACGTCGAAAGGACGAGTACACGAAGGTAGTGAGTCAAGCGATCCGGGGGTGGTGTGAGCCCGGTCTTAACCCTTCGTCGAAAAACTTCCTGGAGTCGCTACCCGAACGCTTTGCCAGTAGACGTAGCCGGACCGCTCCCCGTTATCGGAGTTACGAGATGATTGTCTCGAAAAAGTGAGTAGATTCGTCTACTAATTTGGGTGGCACCGCGGAACCGAAGTCTTCCGTCCCATGTTCAATGGGAATGGAGGGCTTTTTTTCATGGCTTCATTTTCAAATATTCCACAATTGGAGGAAACGGAAAATGACAACAGCAACAAGCACGATGAAGGAAAGACAGCAGACAATCGCAGCAGTAAAGGCACTTTTCGAGGAGAAGGTCTCACGTGAACTCGGACTCACGCAAGTGCAGGCACCACTATTCGTAGAGTCGGCAAGTGGTGTCAACGACCATCTGAACGGCGTGGAGCGCATCATTCAGTTCGATACGATGTATCCGGGACATGAACTTGAAATCGTTCAATCGCTTGCGAAATGGAAACGTGAGGCACTCGGACGTTATGGATTCGGAGTCGGAGAAGGGTTATACACGCAAATGCGCGCCATTCGCCGTGATGAAGAACTCGATGCGACACACTCTCTCTTCGTCGACCAGTGGGACTGGGAGCGAGTCATCGCTCGGGAAGAGCGGACGATGGAATATTTAAAAGCAACGGTCGAGTCGATCTATGCGGCACTCCGTGAAACAGAATCGGAAGTGGAAACAACGTATGGCATTGAAGCGATTCTTCCGGAAGCCATCCATTTCATCACGAGTCAAGAGTTAGAGGACGCATATCCGACGATGACACCGAAAGAACGTGAGAGTGCCATCTGTAAAGAACATGGCGCCGTCTTTATCTCGCAAATTGGTGACCTTCTTGCATCTGGCGTGAAGCACGATGGACGTGCGGCTGACTATGACGATTGGTCACTCAACGGTGACATCCTCGTCTGGCATCCAGAACTCGAATCGGCATTTGAGTTGTCATCGATGGGGATCCGGGTAGATGAAACGGCTCTTGACGCACAGCTGAAGAAAGCGGATGCGGACGAGAAACGGGCATATCCATTCCACCAAGGTGTCCTCGAAGGCACGCTTCCACTGACGATTGGCGGAGGAATCGGTCAATCACGTGTGGCGATGTATCTCTTGCGTGCGCGCCATATCGGAGAAGTACAAACGTCGGTTTGGCCACAAGAAGTGATTCAGTCGTGTGAAAAAGCTGGCATCAGCTTGTTGTAATATAATTAAGAAGAAACACGGAACAGGACTCCAAAATATGAGTCCTGTTTTTTCTGTGCAACATTTTCCACCCTATTCGTCAAATTTGACACCTACATCATGGAAGCGTTTTCATTTAAAGTTGATTTTGTAAAGATTGGATCAGGTTAAGGGAGGAAATGAAATGAAACGGAAGTGGAAATTGTCGACTGCGGTCATGACGGCTGGAATGGTACTATCATTAGCGGCTTGTGGAGGAGGATCTCTTACAGACGAAGGTTCTTCTGAAGGAAGTGCGGATAGTGGTGACAAAAAAGACGTTACGTTAAATGTCTTCCAGTTCAAAGCGGAGATCGCCAAAGATCTTGAAGCGATGGCGAAAGAGTATGAAGAAGAGACTGGCGTCAAAGTGACCGTTCAAACGGTCGGTGGCGGTGCGGACTATGGCGCGGCCCTCAAGTCTCAATTCGCTTCGGGCAATGAACCGGACATCTTCAATAATGGTGGCTTCACAGAAGCACAGACGTGGAAAGACAAGCTCGAAGACTTGTCGAGCGAGAAATGGGTCGGTGATTTGACGGAAGTCGCCAAAGAGCCGATGACGATGGATGGTAAACTTTACGGAATGCCGATGAACCTCGAAGGGTACGGATTCATCTATAATAAAGAACTATTTGAAAAAGCGGGTATCAAAGAGTTGCCGAAAACGCTCTCTGAACTGACAGATGCTGCTGAAAAACTTGAGAAGGCAGGCATCACACCATTCTCTGTCGGTTATGCAGAGTTCTGGATTTTAGGAATCCACTTGTTGAACATTCCGATGGCGCAACAAGACGATCCGGATGCGTTCATTCAAGCACTGAACGAAAATAAAGCGAAGTTTGAAGACAACGAACAGTTCCAGGAGTTTTTGAAGCTGTTTGATTTGACGATCAAATACGGAAATAAGAATCCATTGACGACAGACTATAATACACAAGTCACGCAGTTCGCCCAAGGAGAGACAGCGATGCTCCAACAAGGGAACTGGGCACAACAGATGATTCTCGATGTGAATCCGGATATGGAAATGGGCTTTGTTCCAATCCCGATCAATGACGATGCCGAGAAAATGGACCGTCTTCCGGTTGGTGTCCCGAACAACTGGGTCGTCAACAAGAATTCGAAGTATAAAGAAGAAGCAAAAGATTTCTTAGAATGGATGGCGACATCTGATACTGGGAAAGACTATATGGTCAACAAATTCAAGTTCATCCCGGCATTCAAGTCGATTGAAGCGAACGACCTCGGACCGCTCGCGGATGACATCCTCGCATATTCGAATGAAGGAAAGACCATCTCGTGGAACTGGTTCAAGTATCCGGATGGTGCGGTGAATGAATACGGTGCCCTCATGCAGGCATATGTTGGTGGACAAAAAACAGGTGAAGAGATGCTTCAAGACTTTACGAAAGTATGGCAAGACAAAGTGAAATAAAAAGCGCGCAGACGGTGAAACGACCCCTTCACCGTCTGTGTTTTTTTTATGAAGAAACTGTCACAAGAATCCCATATAAACCACACACATACCCACGGGGGTTTCAGTAGAATAAGTGATGTAAGCGGTTGAGAGAAGGAGGGGGCATGAAACGATTACTAGTAGGGATTCTATTTATGTGTTGGGTGCCGCATGTGAATGCGGAAGAAACGCTGACTCCATTGACCGAACCAATCGTCATCGAATCAAACGAAATATTGGATGGGACCGGAAAAACATATACGAGTTGTGGACATCCGGCGTTCATTCTTCGAGGAACGGGTGCTCTTCTTGAACGTGTATCGGTTCAACAGTGCGAGAGTGATCGTGTACCCGCCGTTCAAGTATCGGGTCTCGGACACCAACTAATCGATGTGTCCATCGAATCCTCGGGCACTGGACTATTGATTGAGAATGGTTACGGCGTACGTGTCATTCGAACATCAATTCAAGGAAACGGACAGGCAGATGGGATTGTACTTCTCAATAGCGAAGCGTCAGAGCTCAGAGGAGTCGTCGCGAAAGAGGTACGAGACGGGATATACATAGAAAACGGATCTCAGCACACGATTGTGCGACCGGTCGTCTCGCATTCACGCTATGGCATTCACTTGATGTTTCCGACTGACGTTATGATTTCTGTACCTGAACTACATCATAACCTGACGGGTGCGATGATTATGGGGACGAATCAAGTCGCTTTCCAAAATGGAAATGTGCATGATCAAGTCGGTGGAACGGCGACGGGACTGATGTTATATGAAGCCATCGATACAACAATTGAGAAGACGAGTATTTATGGGAATCATATCGGTTTATATGCGGAGCAGTCGACTGGGACGACACTCGAACAGAATGCAATTAATGGAAATGACATTGGCTTTCAATTGAAGCAAGCAAGAGGGATGATGATTCTCCAAAATAATCTATTGGGGAATCGAGAACCCGTAACGATGGTCGAGTCATCTGAAAACATCGTGCAAGGAAATGTGTGGGGTGACATGACCCTTGACCTGAATGGCGACGGCTATAGTGAGGTTCCATTTCGCACAGACCCATATTTATTCTTATTGACAGATTCATATGAGGCATTCGAATTATTGTATGGGTCACCCGGTCTTCTTTTACTAAAAAGTATACTAAGGAGCCCGGAAGACGTATCGTTGACAGATGTTTCACCACAAACTTATTCTCCGACGTGGAAATGGAACGGTTCGGTCTGGAATGTAGGAAGTACTTTATTGCTCATGATCATTTGGAGATTTGGGAGGAAACGACATGAAATCGTATAAACAAGTAGCAGGACTATTATCAGTAGCAGGATTATCGTTGGCACTTGGTGCATGTTCAAGTGCATCGGCAGAACCGTTTGAAATCAAATGGGGCGAAACGGAATGCGAAGTGTGTAAGATGAAAATCATGGATGAGCAGTTCGCGGCGGAAGCAATCATGGAGAATGAAAAAGGATATGCGTTCGATGATATTGGATGCTTGATGCGTGATTGGTATCCAGAACAAAAAGAAGACGATATTGCAGCCATGTATGTGAAAGATTTCAATACAAAAGATTGGGTCGAATTAGACGAAGCGATGTTTGTTTACGACAAAGAGTCGAAAACACCGATGGCTTACAATATTCTATCGTTCGCAAAAGAGGCGGACGCGGAAGCGTATATGGAAGAAAACGGTGGCGAAATGATGGACTTTGATCAATTGAAAGATCATACATGGGAACGTGGCGAGATGAACATGATGATGGATGGCGAAGGTTCGATGGACGGAATGAATCAAGATAGCGAGATGGACATGGAGATGGATACGGAAGAAGAAGGGCAGTAACCGATGTCTCTATGGAGGATGGAATGGGCACGCAGCCTTCGAAAGCGAGAGAACTATGTCTTTCTCCTGACGTGGATTCTCACGCTCGTTCTACTCGGAGGACTTGGACAAGCACTACCGATTGCTGCCGACTATACGAATATAAGCGCAACGCTGATCACGATGCTCGGTCTATTGCTTCCGCTTTTCATCTTACTGACTACAGCGATTCATTGGGGGCAAGAACAAGAATCGAAACGACTAAGTTTGCTTTCGACATTTACCTATCCAAAGTGGAAATTCATTTTCATCCGCTTCAGTTCATTTTTGGTCACACAAGTGCTCGTTTTATTATTGGCATTCTTCATCGCATCACTCGTCGTCGGTCAATCGTTTACAACGTGGTTCATCTTATTTGTCTACGCGACTGGATTAACGATATATGCGACGGCACTCGGTACGTTAATCGGACTATTCGGTCGTACGAGAATCAGGGCGATGTTACTCGCCTTTTTAACTTGGGTCGTCCTCGTACTATTATGGCCGACGATTCTTGTGACGATGATTTCCTGGCTTCCTTATGGCATGCAGATGAATGGAATGATCCTTGCGCTGTTTGTGAATGGATTTGATTTGATGCGCATTTGGGCCAGTACAACAGTGTCCTCTCCGGACGTGTTTGG
>NZ_JAPEHX010000066.1:0-15819 GCF_028823655.1 Exiguobacterium sp. B2(2022)
ACGTTCGGTCAACCGTTCGACCAAGGCTACGAATTCGCGTTTAACGTATCGCTCTAACCGATATTGAAACACTTGGAGCTCTTGTTGGATGTCATAGGCGTATTTATCGAGTGTACGTCCAAGTGCACGCTCCAAGCTCTTCCTCGACCCGTCGACCTCGACCGGGTGGAACGTCTCTTTGACGAAGTCCGAGAGGCGGAGAAGCGAACGGGTCTCGAGGTGGGCGAGGAGTTCTTTCGCTTCCCGGTCAAATAGGTCGATGAGTGCTGACACATCGAGTGCCGGCGGGTTCTCGAGTACAGCAAGCAATTGCTTACGACGTTGTTCTTTCAACGACTCGTCTTCTTCCGCTTCGTGTAAGACGCGATTGAAGGCGACGAGCAATGCTGTCGTCTCTTCTTGTATACGCATCGCGTTCGCGAGACGAAGGTCTTTGTCGACATAGCGTTCAAGCGTCGAGACGAATCGGTCGAATCCTACGTCATCCCCTTGCATGGCGTTTCGGCTTGAGATGGGGAGAACGGTCGGTCGTCGAACACCGAGCGCGGTCAACTGTTGCGAGACATAGCTTGTGACCGCATCCCGTTCTTCGTCATCTGTCGCAAGATCGGAGGCGTTCACGAGGAAGAACATCTCGTGGTCTCCGGTCCCTTGGACACGACCGAGCTGGATGACGAGCTCTCGGTCCGCTTCCGTGAACGCATGATTATAATACGTGACGAACAAGACAGCATCCGCGTCACGCATGTAACCGAATTGCACCTCGCTGTGTCGGTTGAACTGCGAATCGGCACCTGGTGTGTCGACGAAGACGATGCCGCGTCGCGCCCACGGTGAGTCGAGGTACAGTTCAATCTCTTTCACGATACAGCTTTTCTCTTCTTGTGCGACGAACGCGCAGAACGTGTCATAGTCGACGGTCTCCATTTGCCCGAGATAATCGAGCGGTGCCGATTTAACAGCATTGACGAACGGGTGGTCGACATCGAGTGAGGCGAGGGAAGTCCCATAACCTTGTAACTCATCCTCAAGTTCATCTCGTGACTTGAAGGTGATTGTCGCTGTACGATTCGTCCGGCCGTTCGGCGGAACAATCTTCGTGATTGACGCCGTGAGCGGGTTCGGTGAGGTCGGTAACACCGTCTCCCCGAGAAGGGCATTGAGGGTCGAAGATTTTCCGGCTGAAAACGCACCGAAGATGGCAAACGTATATTGTTCATGCTTCGCACGCTCGATTTTTTTACGAAGAGTCGTCACACGAGAGCGGAATAAAGGATGACTCTCTAATATTTCACATACCGCATTTTCATAAGAAAAATTAAAATCAAATAAATCATGATCATCTTCCAAAATCGACGTCGATGCAACCTCTGATTCAACAACATTCGACTGTTTTTCCGGGAGATACGTTGCATCGACATAGTTTCGAACGGCCAACTGATCTAATTGACCTGAATCAAGTTGCAACGCTTCATATTGACCGATAGCATCTAGACGGTTCAATAGGCGTAAGCGTAATGCTTCATTATCGAGCGCTTCATACAACTCGTCTTCTTCAGTCGAAAATTGTTCCAAGCGCATGTCGACTTCCGCTTTCATATACGTATCCGTCGAATGGACCCACGGTTCTGAAACTTTCGTCACCCATGACGCAAGGGCCGTCTCGATGTCACGACTAAACTGTAACACCGTGTCACCACTGAGTGATGCACCGGATTTTACTTGTTCAGTGATGAGTGAGCTCGGAGCAATCGGGAGGACATCACCTTTCGGTAGGAGAGTCTCTGGAAGTTTCAAATCTCGGATGATGTCTTCCGCGTACTTCACGAGGTGCGGTCGTAAGTTCATATCAATCAGACGGTTGAACTCTTTGACGGCCACTTCCTCACGACGAGCTCGTTCTTGCTTCGTCTTTTCTTTCGAGAACAAAAGACCGACCTTGAAGGAAGGGGCACAACTCTCGAGATAGGAACGTAGCAATTCACGGAATTCATAGGTCATGATGGGTGCACTCTCGACGATTGGCGCTTGATGTTTGAAGAATTCACGACGGAATGATGTCCACCATGCCCGTTTTTTCTCAAGGCGGTGCAGGCGAGATTGCATTTCCTTCGGACTCTTCTCATAGGTCGGTAATTGATCCAACGTCGATTGAATCGAAGTTTCGTTGCGTTGGACCAACGTATTGATCAATGCATCCGCATGCTCGACTTGCTGCTGTCTCGATTCCGTGATGACTTGTCGCACATACGACCGCAAGCGCTCGACTTCGTTATGTGGATGCTTTAAATCACGAAGTGAGATGTAGAACGTGTCATTTGGAACGATGTCATGATGACGGAATGCTTTCGTCAATGACGCCTTGAAGTCCACAAAGGAAAGCTCATCCTCATCATGCTTGTCGATTTGGTTAATGATGATGGAGTAGGGACGTCCTTCCCGGCTAAATTGTTTCATCAGTCCGATGTTTTGTTCCGATTGGACATGGTTGTAGTCCATCATGAAAAACAAATGATCGGCCAAGAAGAGCGATCGTTCCGTCGCTTGGCGATGTCGTTCATCCGTTGAATCAATCCCAGGTGTATCCATCAACACGACATGTTCATCAAATGGGAACCGATCGATCGTATACTCGACTTCCTTGATTTCCTCGACTTTGCAATAGTCACTGATGTTTGATAGGGAAGAAGTGTCTAATGAAATCCAATCCGTATCATTGATTGCGACGGCTGCCGCTGATTCTCCACCACGTAACGTGACGATATTGGCACTTGTCGGAATCGGACTTGTTGGAAGGAACCCATCTTCTAGCCAGTCGTTGAGCAATGTCGACTTCCCGGCTGAGAAGTGACCACAGACGGCAATCCAAACTTCTTCATTCGTTACTTTTTGTAGGGCGGTGCGGGCGAGTCGTGCTGCGTCCGTCATCTCCTCTCGTTGAAAGGTTAAAGCAAGCCGTGCCAATTGTTCTCGTTGTTCGTGCATGTTTCCCATCCCCTAATTTATGATTCCGTCGTGATGCCGACACGATGTCCGACATATTCATCATTCGTTAAACAATCCAGCACCAACTCGGCGACATCGTCTCTCGAGATTGGACCTGATTGTTTCGTGCCTAACACTTCTTTTGAGACGATGATGTCTCCGCTCGATGGCTCATTGATCAGTTGAGTCGGACAGATGACTGTGAACGCCAATCCGGAGTCTCGTAATAATTCATAAGCCCGTGCATGATCCTCTGCTGCGGTTGTCATCGAACGCTTCGATTCTTTCGTTTCAAAGCGATAGTTGTCGCTGTCATGCGCCTGTAAGATGCCGGCGGTCCCGACAGTGATGATGCGTGTTACATCAAATTGTTTCATCACGTCAATCACGAGTGGTGTGAATGTAGACAATACGTTTTGTTTGTCCGTCCCTAACGCCGAGATGACGATGTCTGCAGATTGTACCGTTTCTAGGACTGCTTCTTGGTCCGTCGCGTCTCCGATGATTTCGTTGACACCTTCCTTTGAATCCAACGAATGTCTCGTTAAGAGTTTGACGTTATGTCCTTGATTTAATAAACGCTCAAGTATCCGTTCCCCTGTACGGCCACTTCCGCCGAATAAAGCAATTGTTGACAAGTAAACCCCTCCCCATCAATATGAAAGAAATATCCAACGCCATCATAACACGGAAGCGTTCACAAAACTGCCTGAAATGGTTCGATTCTGCTTGAAAAGAATGTGGTACGTTTTAGAATTGAGGAAGAAGGCAAAAAATACATATGACAAGCGTAAGAGAGGAAGGCACCATCACATGAAATTTGGGGCTCGAACTATTAAGACCGGACTATCGGTCGCAATCGTTCTCAGTTCCAACAGATCGTCGTCCCGGCACTCGCTGCGTCACTCGCGCTTCTCCCGTCTGTTTATCAGACCGGGCTTCGCCTAATCGAGGAGATGAAAGGGAACTTGATTGGGGCATTGCTCTCCGTCGGGTCCTTGTTGCTCACTCCGAATCCGACACCCATCGCCATCGGATTCGTCATCATCATCGCCATCTCCATTCTTTTGTTTTTAAATTTAGAATCGACGACACGGACCGTCATCTTGACGACGATTCTCATCATGGAAGGGGCAAGTCAGTCGGACATGCCGGTTTGGGTGTTTGCGGGTGAACGTTACTTACTCATCATGATGGGGATTACTGTTGCATTAATCGTAAACGCACTTTTGTTCCCACCTCGATATGAACGGAAACTGGAAGAGCAGGTGACTGAGGTATTTCAAATGGTCGTCCGGATCGCACGATTGTTTGCGGAAACGGAAGGCGGTCGTTCATCCTTTGAATCCTTGCCTGAGACGAAGAAGTTGCATAGTGATTCAAAACAAACATATGCCTATTTTGAAGAAGAAATCAAAGCGAATCGTTGGCTCGAGAAGAAGACTCCGATCTTCCGTCGTGCCGTCCTGAAGTCCAAGATGATTGAGACGAACCGAGCCGCGCTCCATGTCATCGAGAAACTCGATCATGATTTCCATACGATTGAACAACTTCCTCCACAATTGAGCGATGAGTTGTATCGCCACATTCGGCATTTGTTGCGTCGACATGAGCGTCTGTTCTCAGCTTATGAGCTTGAGAACGAGCACCTCATCGACCGGGATGAGGATCTTATTCATGAGAACTTTGACTTTGCGAAGTTAATGATCGAGAGGATGCGAGAAGAAGAGGAAGAACTCATCCTCATTGTCGTGCCGCTCGTAGCGACGATGACCGACTGGGTCAAGGCAATGAATGAACTCGAACGCTACCTTGTGACGGAAATGAAGAAGCATGGAGATAACTTAAAAGTGGAACCACGTAAGAAATGGTTTTTTGAAGACTGAGAAACGGGCCGACATTCGGCTCGTTTTTTAAGAGAGTTAATCTTGTTATAGAAGAGAGGGCATTGAGTATGAAGAAGTCTTTTCAACACATCACAAAGTATTGGAACATCATCGTTATAGGTGATGAATTTGCTGTAAACTACGGAAAAATCGGGACAATTGGAAAGGTACAAGTAAAATCTTTTGAATCCGATTCGGAATGTATGAAAGAAGCAGAAAAACTTATTCGTCAAAAGTTGAGAAAAGGATATGTTGAATGCCCTTTTGATTGGGACAACCATATGTATGTGGATGACCCGGAAGTTGGACCGAATTTTCTGACCTCTCATCCGAAGTATCAGGAATGTTTCAACGATGAATTCTTTGTGGATTGTACGGAAGAATATGCTCCGTTCGGGAATGATGCTGGAGCCGATGCATTGGTTATGTACGAAGAAGTGCTCCGAAAGGATAGAGACCTTTGTTATCTTTCATACGCTTACGCCTTAATTGAAAGTTGGATTGATCGAGATGTTTCCGGTCCAGAAGATTGGTCAACCTATGAATATGCCTATACATGTGATCAAGTCATCGTCGCGGGTGCGTTTGCTTCCATAAAGATGACGGGAAAGCTGACAGGTAATTTGAAAATAATAGGATTAGCGGCCATCCATCGATTAAAACACGCTTTCGAAATAGAGGATCAGTCTATGTTTGATAAGTTATATGAACGCTTGAGTACATTTCCGACCGAATCCTGAAACTTTTCGAGAAGAAACGCGTATACAATAAAGACAGATACATATGAACGATAGGGGGATTCACCATGTCAGAAACAACACCGACACCAGAAGAAGATGTCACACCACAACGAATCAGCGGAACGCTTCCGATTGAGGCACGGGCGGTCTTTCGATTATCGAGCGCGATTTTTTATCTCATCGGTCTCCTCATCACGGGAGTTCTCGTTGTCGTATCATACTGGTTCGACTGGCCGACTTGGCTACAGATTGGCTTTGTCGTGCTGCTTGTCATCGATGTCGTCTATAGCTTGATTGATCTCATCTGGTTCCAAAAGTGGAAACAGGAACGATTCACGTATGATGTCCAGCCACTTGAAATCCGGATTCATCATGGAATCATCACGACACATGACGTACTCATCCCGATGACGAAAGTCCAATATGTTCATGCGGAACAAGGACCGCTTCTACGTAAATACGGGTTACAAACCATCACGATCGGAACAGCGGCCGGTTCACACGAAATCTATGCGATCGAAGAATCATTCGCGAAAACACTCCGTGAGCAGATTGCCATCTATGCACGTATTGAAGAGGAGGATGTCGTATGACCGAGACCGCGTTAACATGGCATCGACTCCCGAGTCGCGTTTTGGTGCTGCGTATTCTCGAAGTCATCAAGTCGTTCGCTATTCCAATCGTCCTACTCTTTGTGCTCAACAACGACTGGGAGTCGACAATCGGCATCATCATTCGAGTCGGGATCCTACTCTTCCTATTACTCGACATTGTCCAGAAGTTCTTTGGATGGTTAAACTTCCGATATGCACTGGATGAAAAGACTGTCTATGTGATCGAAGGGAACTGGTTGAAAAAAGAAAAGTCGCTTCCACTTTATAAAATTCAAAGCGTTCATTCGAACAGTCCATTCCTCTATCGATTGCTTGGTGTAGTGGAATTGACCTTCGATACGAATGCCAACAGTGACGATGCATCGTTCAAACTGGCTGGTGTCTTTCCGACCGAAGCCAAACGACTTGAAGAGATTCTCGAGCAAGTCCGTCATCGGAAACAGAATGCACAAACCGAAGAGAATCCAGAAACGACAGATGCGACAACTGAACAGGCAGAATCTTTACCAAGCCGTCTGTTATATACCTTGTCCACGCGCGAAATCGTGTTGGCTTCTATCACGTCGCTCTCTGTCTTCGCCATCTTCCCGGTCGCTTCAACAATCATCTCTTCGATTGATGACTTCATCAATTTGGATGGGGCGTTCAACCAAGTAGAAGATTATGTCGTCCATGCGTCCATCATCGTCATCGGTCTTCTCGTCATCGGGGTGTTGATGCTGTCGGTCGTGATTGGCATGGTCATTAACTTCTTGAAATATGGGAACTTCCGACTCGAACGAAGAGGGGAGCGCATTCGCGTCGAAAAAGGATTATTGAACCGGAGTGCGAAAGAAATCCCGTATGAGAAGATTCAAGCGATTCGAATCAAAGAGACGTTCATCCGTCGCTGGTTCCACATCGTCGGAGTCGAACTCGTCGCAGCAGGGACGATGGATGAATTAAAAGACGAATCGTCAACGATTCTCCCGTTCATTCGACGTGACCGTGCAATGCAAGTACTCCGTGAGCATTTCACGCACTTCACATGGTCGGATGAATTACATCGACTTCCAAAAAAGGCGTTAGGAATCAAACTCCTCCGAATCAGCTGGTTCGGCTTCATCTTATCAGGACTCGTGCTCTATTTCTTCCGAGATTATGCATGGTGGCTCCTTCTCTTATGGGCCGTCATCATCGGAGGACGTGTGCTCAGTTACGTGACAACCAAATATGTCCGCAACAACCAATTCATTCAATTGCGTACGGGAGCTTTCAACGTCCGGTCGTTCTTGACGGACAAACCACGGATCGAACAGATTCAAGTGAAGCAATCGCTCTTGCAACGTCGATTCGGACTTTGTACGGTACAGTTCTCGACTCGAGGAGGACTCCTATCCGTTGAGACAATTGACGACATTCCAAAAGAAGAAGCGGACGCGATGCTCGTCTGGTTCTCTCGTTATAACGAAATGAATGAAAAACGCTCAGGATAAAGTTTCCTGAGCGTTTGAATTATTTGTGATTTTCGTATCAAATGATGTTTCTCTTACTGAAAACGCGGATAAAGTATGGTATGATGCAAGTAGAAAGAGACCGGTGCTGGACACACCGACCTCTGGCTTACAGGCTCCCACTTTAAGAGTGGTCCCAGCCGCCACAATGGTTAGTGAATCAGAAAGTGACCCATCTCATTGCGCCGAGGGGGTCATTTTTTTGTGCGTTCAGACGTTGCACGATCGGATGTTCGGTGAATCACCAAGTGAACGATGATCGGAGCGAGGATTGGGATCATGACATAATCTCCAACCCAGGTCCAAAGTTGTTCCATCCGCACCACCGCCTTCCTCCATTGTGGACTTGGCGGCTGACCCCACTATCGCTGCGTTAACCTGCCCCTTCATTATAACAGATTCGTTCGTAAAATGGCGTTAAAAATAAGAACAAACGTTCTTGTTTTATAAAATGAATCTTTTGATGGAATCGGTCTCATGAATGGGTCCAAAGAAGGAATTGAGTCGAATCGCTCTTGCTTGTTAGATGTCTGACAGGATATAATCAATCTCGTGTGTATACACGGGTGGGTGAGGGTGCCAATAAAGGATTGATTCCTATGGCAAAACAAACAGAATGGAAAACAGAAACATATGGGGGCGTGCTGAACTTTCTGGCGACAGCATACATCCCGGCCGTGCATGCGGCAATCTTGACACAAGCCGGACTCCCGTTCGAGGGGGCGCTCGTCGGAGCGATTTTGACAAGCATCATCGGGACGTTGATTGCGGGGTTCTTCAATCTTCCGCTACTCTTGTTACCGGGAATGGGGATTAACGCGCTCTTCACGTACACGCTCGTCTTACAGATGGGATTGAGCTGGCAAAGCGCGCTCGCCGTCTCTTTCGTCTCAGGTGTACTCGTCGTATTATTGACGGTCACCAAAGTGGCGAGGAAATTGGCGAATGCCTTTCCACCAATCATTCATGACGGATTGACGGTCGGTCTCGGCCTCTTCCTCATTTTGATCGGTCTTGAGGCGGCTGGATCATGACGGATTGACGGTCGGTCTCGGCCTCTTCCTCATTTTGATCGGTCTTGAGGCGGCTGGAATTGTCTCAGGTGGGGGCGGAGCATTGCTCCACATCGGTGACCTCGGAGAGCGTAACGTCCAGGTGGCCTTTTTATCCCTCTTCGTCGCCATCTTGTTGTTCTTGAAGATGGGACCGAGCAGCTTCCTTTGGACGATCGGTTTCGGTGTTGGTCTCAGCGCCTTGATGGGAACGCTGGAGTGGACGGGAAGCTTCTCATTGTCACCGTTCTTCGAGTCGTTCGGCACGGTGTTTGGGAACATCTCGTTCGCGGAATCTGCGTCTCCGCTCTTCTTAGTCGCGGTCGGTGTACTGACGCTCGTCTTGTTAATTGAAAACATCAGCTTGATCCAGAATCAGACACGTGCAATCGACAAAGAAAAGGATGCGCCGAAAGGTCTCGTTGCACAAGGCCTCTCGACGATGGCCGGGGCCATGTTCGGGTCAAGCCCGACCGTCTCGACGGTCGAAGTGGCTGCCGGCATATCGGTCGGTGCACGAGGTGGGATTGCTTCATTCGTCACATCTGGATTGTACGTGGTATCGCTCTTATTGCTACCGCTCTTTGCAATCATCCCGGTGACGGCAATCGCACCGGTGTTGATTATCATCGGCATGATGATGTTCCAAAACGTGAAGCATTTGCCGCTCGATAACTGGGAGCATGCCTTCCCAGCAATTCTCGTCATCATCATGATTCCGTTCACGTATTCCATCGTCGATGGAATCGGTCTCGGGTTCATCGCATACACGATGATTGTCTTGTTCAAGAAGGGCTACCGGTCACTCAGTCCGGTCGTCGGTGTCTTGACCGTATTGTTCTTAGTTTTCTTCTCATTACCAGTCTGGTTGTAGAGATACGCACGGCATCGTTCGTCATGAACGATGCCGTTTTTTTAATGATTCCTAAGGGATGGTTCATGCTATAATCGCAGTAATTTGAAGAAAACGGGGAGGAGATTTGATGCAAGTCCTTCAAAAATTCGCATCGTACACAGAATGGCTCAAGTCGTTAGAAAAGCTGAGTGAATCTGAGTGGAATAAACAGATCGACTCGGAGAAGTGGTCCATAAAGCAAATCGTCTTACATATCGCCCATTGGGACAATCATCTGTTGAATGTCATCATCCCATCGGTGAAGAACGGCGAAGGGATGATATTCCCTGACTTTGACTCGTTCAACGCGCGGGCGACGAAAAGAGCGGAAAAGTTGACAGGTGAGACCGTACTGAAAGAATCCCTTAACAGTCGGCGAACGCTCGTCACGATGCTCGACTCCTTAAGTGAAGAAGCACTGACTTATAAAACGACAGCGAATGGCGTCTCACATGATCCTCATCAAGGTGTTCCATATTCACTATATGTGATTGTCAGAGAATTCATCGAGCATGACCGACACCATATGAAGCAAGTCGAGTCGATCCTGAATTGAGACATCGGAAAGTGCGTGGTCTGAAACGAAAGTTAAGTCGTCTTCAGCGTAATTTGCAAGAAAATCATTGCGATTTTCCAACTGAGTTTCATAATGGTTATTGGAATACCAAGATTCCGGTCGGACAAACCTTTTTATTGGCTATTCAACATAATGCCCAAATCAAACAGGCAATCATCCATATTCTGCTCGATGAAGCGAAACGACTAGCAAAGCGGCGTGTGGATGAGCGAATGCGAGTTGTCGTGTTACTGGACCTCCCTACATTGTGGAACTCTGAGCTTCTCGTGTTTCAAGATGAAGAGGTGCTACAAACGTTCATGCGACGTGATTCATCCCACCAAAAATGGATTCCGATTCCTCATGAAAAAATGTCTTTGAACAAATGGGTCATCCGTAGTGACCGGGATATTCGCGTATATGGATTTAAGGAATGGTTGTTCGAAGAAGAAGATGAAGGTAGAGAATTGTGGATGCTCGTTCAATGAACGGGCATTTTTCTTTTGTCTAAAAATAACTGAATATTCCGTAAAAATTCATGGTATAATCCATTTAATCCTATTTCCAAAAAAAGGATTTATACTATGAGAGGAGCCGTCACTTGAGATGAAACCGAATATACATAAACGGAAACGCCAATGAAACAAGCCAAAACGATTTTTGTGTCAGGGATTCTATTCTCATTACTACTGGTCGCCCTCATCTCTTATTCCGGTCAACTGGGATACCGTTACTACCAATCATTAGATATCTCAGGGAGCGAGATTACGAGTTGGGTCACCGACTGTCATGACAAACGAAAGTTTTTAGGGATTTTCGAAGTGACGGATGTTGATTTTTGGTGTGGGGAAGACAAAATTATTGAAGAAGACTGGCGAGGGGTTGAGCTTAGCTCTTCTAGTGAAGCTCCAGACGATAAAGGTGGAACTCCAAGAGAGAAGGTTAATGACGAGTCACCTTCTTACGGAAACCCCTCATCAGAAGAGTCGAACAACGTCTCCTACCTCCCATACATGATTACCGCACTAATCATCTTGCTCGGGTGGTGGCTTTGGAAAAGACGACGCCCATCGAAGAAACAAATCGAGGAGGAAGAGTTAGAAATCGAGGATCACTCGCTAGTGATCTCTGACAACTTATCGGAGCAGATAAACCGAACGCTTCATCCATTACCAGCCTCGGCTATTCGACAACAGTTGATTCAATTCGAGGCAGCGTTACCTCCACATAAACGTCGCCGTCCGTATGAGACGTTGTCGACCTGGGCGAAACGAATCGAGCTCGATGCATCCCTACTCACTTATTTAGAGACGCGCTATGACGAAGGGGACATCTCACCACAGCGTGAGCGAGCGTTCACCCAACAACTTGATGAATACCTACTACGCACACAAAAGGAGTCGAACTCATGACCATCCGACACGTATTGGACCAATTAGACCGCATTTACCTCGGTAAACCGGAAATCACAAAATTATGTTGCACAGCCCTATTGGCGAACGGCCATATCTTGCTAGAGGATGTGCCTGGGACGGGGAAGACGTTACTTGCGAAAAGCATCGCCAAAAGCTTTGAGGCAGACTTCGCCCGAATTCAATTCACAGCCGACCTGCTGCCTTCTGACATCATCGGTTCAGACTTCTTCAATATGCAGACCCAGACGTTCGAGAACCGTACCGGACCGATCTTCACGAATATTTTACTCATCGATGAAGTGAACCGCGCCGTTCCGAAAACGCAATCCGCCTTGCTTGAAGCGATGGAAGAACGCCAAGTTTCCATCGGTGGCGTCACCTATCAACTACCGAGACCGTTTTTCGTCATCGCGACGCAAAACCCGATCGAGTCGGCGGGAACGTTCGCCCTACCAGACGCCCAACTCGACCGCTTCCTCATGTCCCTTCAAGTCGGATATCCAGGGGCAGATGAAGAGCGGAACTTGATTCTGCAGACGATTTCAAAGACGAGACATGTGGTACACGCCTTGATGACGAATGCCGCTTTCTTAGAAACACAAGAAAATGTCGAGAGCGTGCGGATTCATGAAGATGTCGTCACTTATTTGCTCGCACTCATCCAAGAGACGAGGCAACATCCGTTAGTCGAAGTCGGGGCGAGCCCACGGGCGACGCTTGCGCTCGTCAAAGCCTCACAAGCTTATGCGTACTTGAACGACCGTCAATTCGTCACGCCTGAAGACGTCCAAGCCGTTGCGCCACACGTTCTCTCGCATCGATTGACCCTCACCCTTGAAGGTGATATCAAATCGACGAAGCGCCAAGTGCTAACGGACGTACTCGAGTCTGTAACTGTCCCCGTCGAAAAGGTGTAACGATGCGACAGGTCGAAATCAGTACACCGTCTATCCTTCAGGACCAACTCTGTCCGGCTTATGTCAGTCTCGGTCTCCTCACCATGTGGATGCCTTATGTATGGCCCATCGCTTATGTATGCGGAGCATTATTAATCGTCATGTTCATCCGGAAACGAATCATTCGAACACTTTCAAACGAAGTCTCATTTTCCATCCGGCAGAAAGAAGATCTCTTGTTCATCGATGATGAGACATCATGTATCGTCCGTATCGATGGGTATGAGCGAATCATTGCCCTTGGTGTTCCGCTATTGATTCGACTAGAGGGTAATGAACGGATGGTATTCGAGGACGGGTCACAGGCATACGACACAAGGATCGAACAGGACATACATCTTGTGAGCGTCTCGGCTGTGAAGCGTGGACCTGCTTCGATTCATACGTGTGTGATGCGTGTCACGTTACCGTTTTATTTAGGTACTCTTTTTTTCACAGATGAGGAGATGGATATGCCCTCATGGATTGTGTTACCTACCATCACGAAGTTACCAATCACCGAATCTCGCATGATTCGGATGGGTGACCGTATCGTCAAGCACTCCCCGTTGAACGATCCGTTGATGATTCAAAGTGCAAAACGATATGAGAAGGAACCGGCTAAACAGATTGACTGGGTCGCCACTTCAAAGGTCAGTCATGTACAGGCAAAAGTGTTCGAACGACAAAATCTCGACACGTTCAAGATTTCCCTTGATTTGAGCGGTCCGCTCGGGAACGGGCTACATGCGCAATATGAAGACTTGATTCAACAGTCGGCCTATTTGGTTTCTTACTTGATCAAAGAAGACTGTAAAGTGGAGCTGTTAATCAACCGACTCGACAAAAACAACCAAGTCGACCGTGTTACACTGGGAGAAGGAAGAAAACAATTACGGCTCATTCTCGTCCGACTGGCGATGATTCATGAATCGAACGCATTTGTTGCGTCATCACGTTTCACTTCATATGTCAGTCGTCGCAAACAGCCGCACGCCGAATTGATTCACATCAATCACGCGATGCTGCTGAAATCTTCAGGGTGATGAAAGGAGAAACACATGCAACGAATGACGAGCTTACTCATAGGTTGTGTCGGACTGCTTGCAAGCACGACGACCGTATCAGCCGAGATGACTGAATCTTCGCCGGAACATTTTGCAGATGCATATTTCTATGACATTGTGATGGATCATATTCAGGGGGATGATCCGACTAATTATCATATGACGGACAGTGAGAACATCACGTTCGGTCCGTTGTTGGAGACGTATATCCCGTCATCCTCTTGCTACAAAACGGGGGAAACATGTACGTTCGTCCCAACAAAAGAATTTGTGGCGACCGTTTTTCAAGATGATGAACCGGTCAACGTGATCGGAACGTATGAACAATCAGCGGGTACATATGCGTTTTCAACGTTCGGTTCAGACAAAGAGACTCCGAAAGCGTTGATGGACGTACAAGGACATCTCGTGAAATACACAGAAAGGTCGGCATGGTTTGATTATGATGGGGACATGTTGGTGGCATTGACATCCTACTCAAAACAGATAATCAGTGGGGATGCAATTTCCACAAAGGACTTCCAAGCCTTATTGATCGAAGAGCATGAAAGTATTGAAGGGAATGTCGAAGAAGGGATGATGGATGGAGCGGGGGACTATTCGGATGAAGCAAAATCAAACAATCCAACATCGAATACCAACCGGTTGATTGGTTTTGCAGTGTTAGCGATGTTGCCATTCGGATATTGGTTCCTTAAAAGACGAAAAGCAACATGATGTCAAAAGATTTATACAATCAACATGAACTACTAGAAATGGTGATCATACCGAGTCATGCACTGAAAGAAGAAGAAGCAAATCGATTGATTTTTCGACATCTGAAGGATGAGGACTTTCCATTGCGCATTGAACGGAAACGAACTGTGAAAGCTACGAGAAAACATCGCTTCTCTTTTGAACGTCAAGAAGAGCATGTGACGACCAAAACCATCAAGAATCGTGAGTCATTAGAATCGGAATTGACACTCTCTTCGAATGAAATCATCGTCCTACAAGGAGAGACAGATTGGATCCTGAGTTATTATGAGGACGGTTTGACGCTTCAAGGAAAGCAAGTGAGTCGTGTCGGAACAAAGGGAATAGCTGATATCGAGTGTTTTCTTGAATATGTGATTACAGGTGCGTTTCCAATCGAGGTATCATTTTGTTTAGATGGAACGTTCGGTCCTCGTGAAAACGTATATCGTTTCATGTTGCATGATGCAGATTGGAAGGCATTGATTGAAAACGAACTGTTGCCCAAGCTTCAAATTCCGAAAGCGAAAAATGTGTGGCAGTCCCTTTTCTTTCCGACAAACAATCAGACAATCGAATGGTTCACTGGTGAATTTCATCCAAACATCTTGGGAAACTTCGTTTTCGCCCACGATGCCCATGACACGTATTATTTCTTGGATCACGTGAATGGAGACATCAAAGTGTTTTGAATGACCCAACTAAAGAAGAAGTGAGTTTGCGTCAATTGATTGAGTCCATCAAACTCAAAACCCGAAGCAAAAAGTACGCCAGTTATGAGAAAGTAGGAATGGAATATGAACTATTTAGAACATCTAGAAAAACATTGTGGCACGTTCGTCAGCGGGTTTGATATCCCTTACTTGCTAGAAGATGATGTCCAAATCATCGAACTTGAAGAAGAGTCCTCTAAAATCACGAGTATTTCGACATTAGGACTGCATTGGCATGCACTTCAATTCGAAAATGGTTCGACCGCTCACCAGGAGTTGCTGTTCCGCTTCAATCAACAGCATGCCAAAGAGGAGTTTGTTGAATTGATGTGGCAGCTGACCGATTATGCGCTAGGAACGCACCAGGCGTTCGAGTTGGGCGAACTCTACGAACTGCCAGAGGAAGTGCTTGAACAATATTCATTTTCTTCGGTCTATGTGACCGCTCCTTTTTACTCAGATGAGTCGTTCATCACATATGAGAACGAGGAGCAGAGCGTCCTAGTCGTCTGGTTTGTACCGATTTACCCTTCAGAAGAGCTGTTCATCGAAGAACACGGAACCGAACAGTTTGACGAACTCCTATATGAGACTGATCGCGAGTTATTCGACTTGAACCGAAAAGAACTTGTCTAACGAACAACCCCTCATACGTGATATGCTCCCCGATAGGTAGACAGATGAAATAACAAATCTGTTTATTCTAATTGGGGAGTGTTTTTTTATGGCGAGA
>NZ_JAPEHX010000067.1:0-14636 GCF_028823655.1 Exiguobacterium sp. B2(2022)
GTCAAAAACGTAACGTTCGACGGCAGGTGAAAACTCATCTGATGTGAGTGTTCCTTCAGGAAAATAGACGCCTGTCTCCCGAAGCGAATCTGCTTCACTCAACTGTTGCAAGAACGAAACCGCTTCACCGAGGCCCGACTCGATTTGCCCTAGCCCGTCGTTCGCTTCGCCGACACCTGTCGCGAGTTGCGATAATCCGGTGCTAAGTTCACCAACCTGAGACCCTTGCGCATTCAATGCGGACGCGGCTTCACTGATGCCCGATTCGATTTGTGTGAGCCCTGCCGACACTTGACCGAGCTGTCCGACTGCAGCAGGGATGTTTTGAGTCGCTGTCAATCCTTGGCCAATGAGTCCAAGCTGACCATTCAACTGATTCAGCCCAGCTGCTGCTTCTGCAAGCGGTGCCCCGGCATCGGTTGAACCGCTTGGCAATTGTCCGACGACCGCGTTCAGCCCTTGCTCGATTTCGTCTAACCCGGCCTGGACATCACCGAGACCCGTCTGTGCATCAGACAAGCCTTCACTGAGTTCACCGAGTTGCGTGTCGACATAGAAATCGTCGATGACTTCACCAGTCGGGCGTGTGAGGGCACGTACGCCGCTCACTCCATCGACTTTTTCGAGCTCACTTGCGAACATTTCAATGTATGGGACTTCCGATTCTGTAATGGCTTGATCTTGTTTCAAAATGATTTGTACCGGAAGGGATTCCCCTTGACCGAACCCTTCTGAAATCAAATTCAGTCCACGAACCGAATCGTACCCGTCTCCAATCTCATCGACCGTATTGAACGAACGGGCATCGTCATACGTGAACAGGACTGGCACCGTAATCAATCCAACGACCAAAATCGATATGAACGGGCGATTGACCGACAATCGGCTCAATCCAGCCCAGAGCTTGCTATCATGATGCTCGCCTGCTTTCTTCGATGGCCAGAACAGTCGTTGCTTGAGCGTCGCCATAAAGAATGGGACGACCGTGAAGAGAATCAACAGCAACACCGCAATTCCGACTGCGACAGCGACGGCTGATTTGAAGATTGGAAAATCTGCAAATCCGATGGCCGCGAAACCGACGAAGACCGCGAGCCCACTGATCAAGACCGTCCGTCCTGCCGTCTTATATGTGTTGACGATTGCGTCTTCAATCGCATGCCCCGCACTCAGTTCCTCTTTATATCGGCTAAGAAGCAGGATACAGTAGTCTGTCCCGATCCCGAACAAGATGGCCACGAGGAATATTTGTGTGTAATTCGATACCGGGAATCCGAACCAATCCACAAAGAACGCGACAAATGATTGGCTCAACAGATACGTGAAGCCGACCGCGATGAGTGGAATGAACGGGGTCACGATAGAACGGAACACAAGGAGCAACAATCCAAAAATCAATACGACCGTGATGATTTCCGTCTTTTTCAATCCTTCTTGGGCACTCAAGTTCACATCATTGTTAATAATCTCTTCCCCAGTGATATATACGGTTTCCTCTTGCGGGAGCACGTTTTCACGGACATCATCGGCGAACGCATTGATTTCTTCTGTCGTACCTTCGACCGTGATCGGGACGAGGACGATGCGTCCGTCTTCAGAGACGAGCTGTGCCTCTGTCTCCTCACTTTCAAACGGATCGAGAACATCCGTCACGACCGTTTCATTCTGTCTAAGCTCTTCGATGACACGAGCGACATCCGTTCGCTCGGTTTCGCCGATCGACTCGAACTCGTAGACGAGCGAGATGGTTTTATCACTCTTCCCGGCTTCATCTAAAATCGCTTGTGCACGCTGAGAGTCCATATCGTCCGCTAGCTGAAAACTACCAGCTTCTTCTGCTTGCTTTGTTAAGTTCGGTGCTACGACAAATAGTGCCGCCGTCAATATGATAAGGGAAATGAGGATTCCCCAACGCCATTGAATGATTTTATGCACGCGTTATTCCTCCCCGATTCGGAGCAATTGTTTTATTTTCCGGAATGTCCGGACAAATTGCTCAATTTCAATTTCGTCTACTTCTCCATCGATGAGGGATTCTACATATCGATAGACGGCACCGTCCACTTCCTCGACGAGCCGCTTTCCTTCTGAGGTCAATTCAATCAATCGTTCGCGCTGGTCTTGTCCACGTCGGCTCGTGACAAGTTCTTTTTCGACCAGTTTTTTGAGTCGATTCGAGACCGCACTTTTATGGACACCTTGCTTTTGTGCCAGTTGCCCAGCAGGGGTCGGTCCAAATTGATCGAGCAACTTTAAGAGTTGGAGTTGTTCACGCGAATACTCACGCCAGACATCTCCTTCCATCGCTTCGATGACATGTTCCGTCCCATGGAACATCACTTCTTCAAATAACTGTACGGCTTCGCGCATCAATGCTTTCATTTTTAGTTTACCCCCTAAACTAGATGGTTATAGTTTATGCCCTAAACTAAATGACGTCAAATAAAAAGACCGATAAGGAGAATCCTATCGGCGCAACATATCAGTCGTATTTTATCCGATCCATGTGATCAACCCTTCTTGCTTTTGTGACGCGGATGAAAAAATCGCTTTCAATTCCTCGAACTGTTCGAGCAAGTATTGCTTCTCCTCACTTCCCCACCCTCTCTCGAATGGGTAAAGTTCATGCGCATTCATCCTCGTCGCCTCATAACGTGATTCAAGGGCATCTCGTTCGATATAGTGAAGTCGGGTCGTTAAGTCCTTCACTTCTGCTGACGTCAAATAGGCCGTCCCTGTCTCCTCTTCGATTACCATTCCGCCGAAAATCGTTCTACCGAGGGAGTGACGATCAATGTCGTCCAAGTCCGCTTCTCCGGTCAGCAAAAAGTACAGTCCGTGCCACGCTTTATCGATATCCGATTGTCTTTCCTCGTACGTGTACAATTCCTCGAAATAATCAGGTTCATCAAGTAGCCGCGCCAACTCATCATCTGTTACTCGCAAGTAAGTTCCAATCATCCCCATATGAGTGCCCCTCTCCAGTTCGTTTGTCTGTCTATTCGTCATCAAAACGAAAAAACCTTCCGTAGAAGGTTTAAACGATTGCCTCGGCGACACGTAGACCAGATAAATAGGCACTCTCAAATCGAGTACGTCCGGATGGATCATCCGCTTCAAGAAAGATATCGCCAGCTAAATAGATGGGATGATGGCTTACTCGATAAAACGGTTCATGCCACACGTCTTTCGCTTGCGCATAGCGCCACCGTTTCAACTGCCGTGACACGATGTCGATATCGCCAACTTCCTCCCGGAATAACCGCTCGACTTCTGCAAGTGTCTCCTCTTCTGGTCGCTCATACCACTCCTCACTCCACGCTTCTTCCATATAGACGCTGATGAGCGAGGTCGCAGTAATCCCTTTTTGCTGATTATTGATCACCTTCAACAATCCAGGTGTCAGGTCATGATCGAGAATCCCATCTGCCCCAATCTGTACATCACCCGTACATTCAAAAAGACCGACGAACGTCGGCGCATACACGAGACGTCGCAAGGAAGGTTTGACCTGATTAACCAAACTCCCGAGTAATTCGAACGATTGCGGAAGCGGTGCCGTCATCACGATTCGGTCGTATGAACGTTTCGTCACATCTGTCTTCACGCTGATGGTACCATCCTCTTCTATGTGAACGTGCTCCACATGTTCATTCAAGTGTACCGTCAATCCCTCAGCAAGATGCTTGGCGAGTCCATTCATACCATCCGTCCCCACGTATCGCGGATAAGGATCCGCATACCAGACACGCACCCAGTTCGCACTCATCCACGACTGTACCTCGCGTTTGAGTTCTTCCCCACGTACGGTGAAATAGACGGCCCCGTGATCCGCTTGTCCGTCACCGATTCGACGAGTCGCCAAACGTCCCCCGACGCTTTGACTCTTTTCAATCAATTCAACCGTATGACCTCGACGTGCGAGTTCACGCGCTGCGATGATTCCGCTCAGACCAGCCCCAATGATTCCAATCTTCATTCAGCATTTCCCCTTTCCTTCATGAAGATTGTAGCATGCTCATTCCTTTCAACCTCTATCTAATATGCTTCAGGCTGGTTTGTTCCATTGTTCGTCGTACACCCGACGCGAGTCTTCATACATGACAGCGAAACGTGCAACGACGAATGGACGAATCAGAACCGTCGCAATCGATAGGGAGAATGCGGCAAGTAAAACCGAATTCACGACCATAAATAACGTGAAACCAATCAAATAAATCGGGATGAACGGTAAAATTAGTTTAAATGCGTCCCACTTCCGACCATGCATCAACGCGCGTGACTTCGTGATCGATTCTCTGACCGATAATGCTGGCTCATCTCGCAAAATAAAGTACGAGAACGCGTAAGAGAAGAATTTCATGATTCCCGGAACAATGAACAATAGTGTCCAAAGCGTCTGGAGGATGGCTAGTAGGATGACTGCCGTCACATGCTTACCAAATCGTTCTTTCATCGGTCGAAACACATCACGAAACTCCGCGTCTTGTCCGCGAATGATTGAAAGAATGACCCAGTGATACCCGATGATGATTGGATATAGCATAAAGGATACAACCATCGTACTTACAAGGAATACAATCGCCTGTAACGAACCGGCTTTCGCCCCGTAAAGTGTCGGGTCGAATATTGCAATAAACTCTAATATAATGGCACAAAGAAACGACCAGGCTAATAGTAGACCTCGTTTCCCATTGATTGCTTCATGTGTCCGTTCTGTCCATGTTTGAACCATTTTCTAGTCTCCCCCTGAATGATTTATCTTATATACGCTATATCGTTCAAATACGTTTCATGTTCACACAAAAAAAGCAGAGATTCACTCTGCTCGTTCGTCCGCTCGATATTCTAGTATGTCCCCCGGTTGACAGTCGAGCGCTTCACAAATCGCTTCGAGCGTCGAAAAACGAATCGCTTTTGCTTTTCCATTCTTTAAAATCGACAAGTTTGCCATGGTGATCCCGACCCGCTCCGATAGTTCTGTCACACTCATTTTCCGCTTCGCTAACATCACATCTAGATTCACAATCATCGCCATGTTCTCACCTCAGACCGTCAAATCGATTTCTTGTTTCATATCAATGGCTCGCTTTAATAATTTCTGTAACAACTCAGCAAAGACGGCAATGACAAATGCGGCGAACACGAAGACGAACCCGATGACTAAGAAACCTGGGGAATCATCACGTTCAGCGAACCAATAGAAGAACGGAAGTAACGCCGTATAGATGACCGTGATGGTCAATGCGCAATACTTGATCACTCGAAGTACTTTCACCGCTTCATAGGAGAACGCCTCATTCCGGTCAATTAATCCTAGCAAGGTAAATGTCTGGAACAGAGCCACAAAATAGGGGACTGCCGCCACATACATCCCCACGAGAATCGGACGCATCGAATTCGCAATCCACCCTCCGCTCTCGGTTGCGTCTCGCCAAAGAAACGGAAGTAAAAAGATACAGGCTGCAAGAATCGGAAGGGCTAAGACAATCACCGATAGTTTCAAGAAGACGGTTTCTCGTTTCACCTGTCATACACCTCACTCATTTTATTTCCTTTATCATACGCCCTTATTTATCGCTTATCAATAAATATTTATCGAAAAAAATAGACCACGAGATGTACTCGAGGTCTACTTCATTCATTTCATCGCTTCTAGTTCACTTTCGGTCACCCATTTATGGTTTGTGACCTCTTCTCCATCTTCCGTCGTGTAATCCACCATATAAACCGTCGTCTCTTCAGCCATATCAATTGTCGCTTCTGCGCCATCCATGCCCTCCATGTGATCAGCGGCCAATACGACTTGTTCACCTTCTGCTAATGGCGCGTCGCCCGGATTCTCGAGCTCCTCATGGATCACCCATTTGTGATTCTCTACCGGATCACCGCCTGTCGTCGGTGTATAACTGACTGCGTATACAGTCGTATCATACGCACCGACAATCGTGGCTTCGACACCTTCCATCCCTGGCATATGATCCGCTGTCATCATCGCTGTCGACCCGACCGGATATGTCGGATCATTCGCTTCCATCAGTCCGTCTGGTATCTCTCCAGTCCCCGAGTGGTCCATTGCCGAATGGTCCATGCTTTGTTCTTCTGACATTTCCATCGATGTATCGTCTGCCGTATCCCCACATGCAGCCAATGATGTAGCGAGGATCATGACACCTAATCCTGTCATCCATTTTTTCTGTTTCATCGAATCTCTCCTTTATTCATGCTCATGTTGATTTTACCCGCTCTTTCGGGGAAACAGACATTTTTGAGAGCATTGCGATGATTTGTTAACTGACTGCAACAAAAAAGGCCAAAATCCCGAAAGATTCTGGCCATGGAAGATTATTCAACTGTTACAGACTTCGCCAAGTTACGTGGCTTGTCGACATCACAGTCGCGGGCAAGTGCCGCATAGTACGAGATGAGTTGAAGTGGAAGAACCGTCACGAGTGGCGTGAGAAGTGGTTCAACACGTGGAAGAACGAATGCATCGTTCTCGTGCTCCATGCCTTCCATTGAAATCGTACAAGCTACTGCACCACGCGCCACAACTTCTTTGATGTTTCCACGAATGTTGAGGTGTGTGTTCGGTTGAGACACAAGCGTGATGACCGGTGTTCCATCTTCAATCAACGCGATCGGTCCGTGTTTGAGTTCCCCACCTGGGTATCCTTCTGCTTGGATGTATGAGATTTCTTTGAGCTTCAATGCGCCTTCAAGACCTACATATGAATCCAATCCACGTCCGAGGAAGAATGCGTTACGTGATTCTTTCAAGAACTTATCAGCAAGCTCTTCAAAGATTTCTTTTTGTGCCATAATCGAGTCCATCGTTGTTGCAACGAGTGCGAGCTCTTGCATCAAATCAAACGGAAGTTTCTTCCCGTTCGCACGAGCGATGTCGTATGCGAGAATCGCGAGGACGGCGATCTGTGCCGTGTACGCTTTCGTCGAGGCGACGGCGATCTCCGGTCCTGCGTGAAGGAGCATCGTCTCGTTCGCTTCACGCGAGAGTGTCGATCCTGCTACGTTTGTCAACGTGAGCGCTTTATGGCCAAGCTTTTTCACTTCGACGAGGACGGCACGGCTGTCCGCTGTCTCACCTGATTGTGAGATGAAGAGGAAGAGTGGCTTCTCTGTCAAAAGTGGCATGTTGTAACCGAACTCTGACGCGACGTGTACTTCAGTCGGTACACCTGCGACGCGTTCAATCAATTGTTTCCCAACAAGACCAGCGTGGTAGCTTGTACCACACGCGACGATATAGACGCGATCCGCTTCCGAGACGAGCTCGCGCACGCCGTCCGTGAGTTCGATGTCACCGTTCTCGTTCTGGTAGTGCTGGATGATGTTGCGGATGACGGCAGGCTGCTCGTCCATCTCCTTCAACATGTAGTGCGCGTACGTGCCCTTCTCGATGTCTGACGCGTCGATCTCGGCCGTGTACGGTGCACGCTCGAGTACTTCGCCGTCGAGCGTCTTGATCGTCGCCGACTCACGCGTGAGTATGACGATCTCGCCGTCATGGAGCTCGAGGTACTGGTCTGTCACCTGGAGCATCGCCATCGCATCCGATGCGACGACGTTGAACGTGCCGTCACCGAGTCCGACGAGAAGTGGTGACTTGTTCTTCCCGATATAGAGGCGCTCTTTGTCCTCTGAGTCGATCATCGCGATCGCGTATGAACCGTGGAGGTCCGAGAGCGTCTTGCGGAACGCCGCCTCGACGTCACCGAGCTCGACGAAGTGCTTCTCCATGAGCTGGACGATGACTTCCGTGTCCGTCTCTGAAAGGAACGGGACGTCAAGCGTCTTCTTGATGATTTCGTCGTTCTCGATCACGCCGTTATGCACGAGCGTGAAGCGTCCTGTCGTACTTTGGTGCGGGTGGGCGTTCGGTACGCTCGGTACCCCGTGTGTCGCCCAACGTGTGTGGCCGATTCCAATCGTGCCGTCTACTTCTGCTGGGATGATTTCGCGTAGCGCAGCGATGCGACCGACTTCTTTGTGAACGTTGACATTTTCATGCATCAACGCAAGACCTGCCGAGTCATAACCACGGTACTCGAGTTTTTCAAGACCTTTGAGAAGGACTTCCTTCGCTCCGGTATTCCCAATCATTCCTACAATTCCACACATAAACAAATCTCCTCTATTCTTCGATTTCTCGAAAAAGGAAACGGGCTTTTTCTAAGAGCTGTCAACACACGCTTCTTTGTCCGTCCGGTCACCCGGGCGTTTTAAAAGTGTGCTTTTCGTCGTGACAGGCGACGAGGAGGCATCCGCCGAAATCTCGATAACCTCCAACCTCGTCAACTCCGCAGAGTTCTGGCGCTTGTTCGTACTCTTGTGTCCTTCCGTTTCCAAGGTCACGCTCTTAATAGTACAAATCACACCCCCATTCGTCAAGAAGAACCATTGTTTTCTCGATGACAAAACGGAAACAAAAAGGGAATCCAACGTTGGATTCCCTTGTGTTATTCCCGGTTTCTGAAAAATTATCCTTCTACGCCGTAATCTTCACGCACGACTTGCGCGATTTTTTCAACGTAACGGTCACATTCTTCCGCTGTCGGCGCTTCTGCCATGACACGGACGAGTGGCTCTGTTCCAGATGCACGGACGAGAATTCGACCGTTCCCAGCCATTTCCGCTTCCGCTTCTTGAATCGTCGCGAGCACACGCTCTCCATTCATTGCATCATTCTTATTCGTCACACGAATGTTGACGAGCTTTTGCGGATAAACCGGCATCTCAGCTGCCAATTCAGAAAGTTTACGACCTGTCGACTTGACGATTTCCGCCAATTGGACGCCTGATAACATCCCATCACCCGTTGTCGAGTGATCGAGGAAAATCAAGTGACCCGACTGTTCGCCACCGAGTGTGTATTGATGTTTCTTCATTTCTTCTACAACGTAACGGTCTCCAACTGCTGTTTGAAGCGCCGTCATGCCCGCTTCTTCTACAGCTTTATGGAAGCCAAGGTTACTCATGACCGTCGCGACAATTGTGTTGTCTTTCAAACGACCTTTTTCACTCAAGTATTTCCCGCAGATGTACATGATTTTGTCTCCATCCACGATATCACCGTTCTCATCAATCGCAATCAAACGGTCTCCATCACCATCAAAGGCAAGACCCATATCCGCTCCTTTTTCACGAACGAACTCAGCCAAGTGCTCAGGGTGTGTCGAGCCGACACCTTCGTTGATGTTCAATCCGTTCGGCGAGTTTCCGATTGTCGACACGTTCGCCTCAAGGTCAGCGAAGAGACGCGCTGCAAGACCACTCGTTGCACCATGTGCGCAATCAAGAGCGATGTGAAGACCATCGAAGTCCTCTTCTACAGTCTGTTTCAACATTTGGAGATACTTTTGAGCACCTTCATAATAATCTGAAACGAAACCAAGATCTTTTCCAGTCGGACGTGGGAGTGTATCTTCTGCAGCGTCCAAAATGTCTTCGATTTCTTGCTCGGTTGCGTCATCTAATTTGAAACCATCGCTACCGAAGAATTTGATGCCGTTGTCTGCCACGGGGTTATGCGATGCCGAGATCATGACTCCCGCTGTCGCATCTAATGACTTCGTCAAGTAAGCGACCCCAGGTGTCGAGATGACACCGAGACGCATGACTTCTGCACCGATTGAAAGAAGACCCGCAATCAATGCACCCTCTAACATATGTCCTGAGATTCGTGTGTCACGACCAATCAAGACTTTTGGCTGTTCGCCTTCTGGCAAATGTTTCGAGAGCACGTAGCCACCCGCACGACCTAAACGATATGCTAATTCCGCAGTCAACTCAGAGTTCGCAACACCGCGAACTCCATCTGTTCCAAAATATTTACCCATAAGATTAAATCCTCACTTTTGTATGATTGAACATCTTTATTGAATAGAAGATGTTTCTGTTTCTTCATCGACGCTTGTCAATTGAACATCGATTGTTTTTGGCGAAATGACAGTCACGCCTTTTGGTACTTCATAATCTACATCTACCGCGTGTGTCCCACTCGGTAAACCTGTTAAATCTAAGGTTACATTGACACTGTTCGAGGAGATGTTCTCTAGAAGGGATCGTTTTCCCGACAATGTCACACTGACAACTTCTTGCGTTTGAACCGTATAATTCGTTCGGTCATACCCACGAACATTGACCGGAACCGTCAATCGAATCCGTTCCGTCAATTCACCCGTGTCATCTTTCGACTCGTCGTTGGGACGAATCAACACTTGGACTTCGACTTCTTTTTTACCGAGAGATGTCGCTCCTTCTGGAAGGCGGAGGGTAGCATTTAACTTTTCAGACTTCGTTAAGTCATCCAGCTCAATGGGTTCCGTTTCGATTGTTTCGAGTGCATCGAGCACTTCTTTTGGTGCAAAGACACGGACTTCCGTCTCACCTAACAACGTATCGACTAGTCGGAAGTCATCCGCCACTTCTCCGCTCGTAACGACCTCGATTGGGATCATCGCACTTTGATCATAAATCGGTACGGTGACATTGATGATATTCGGGTCGACCGACACGTTCAATGGGTTTCCATTCGCATCTAAAATAGTCGGGGGAATTTCTCGTGTAAACGTCTGACTTTGATTCGCAACGTCTACATTCAATGTGATTTCTTTGACGTTTTGAATCCGACTTGCGCCTCCCGTGACTTTCACAGTAGACGGTTCGATTTCGACATCACCAGCTACTTTCCCGTCCGGTAACTGATCTTTGTTTAATAAGTTGACAGATACCGGCACTTCAATCGTTTGCTTCCGGTCAATATAGATTTCGACAGTCTCTCGGTCTAACTTGACGTTGACGTCGCCACCGAATCCTCGTGCCTCGACCGGAACACGGTGAAAGCCCGTCCCGAGGTTCGTCAAGTCGACGAATACCTGATAATCTTTCACCAATTTGGTCATCGTTAAACTACTGGACGGACCTTGAAGCTCAACGCCCATCTCTTCCGGTACATTATATGCGACATACTGCACCTCATCAAAAAACACTTCGACCGGCACATCGAGCGTCATGGAACTCTGTCCGACGATCGGCAGCGCGCTCGACGCATTGTTTGAAGAGCTGGTCTCAGCGACCATTAAGTATAAAAGGACGGCTAAAGCAAGTGCGATGAAGCGGAGAAACCATTTATGTTGTAACCACTGATCAATCACTTACTTATCCCCTCCTTTTTTACCGAAGAACGAGAGGGTCGCCTCTTTTTCTTCGATGACGAGTTCTTGAATTAATTTGTTGCGTAGCGCTTCTTCATCCAATTCGCGATACAGACGTCCTGCAATCGCAAGGGAGACCGCTCCCGTTTCTTCTGAGACGGTAAGGGTGACACTGTCTGTCACTTCACTGACGCCGATAGCTGCACGGTGACGCGTCCCGAGCGCTTTATCGATGTGTGGACTTTCAGAGAGCGGTAAATAACAAGCTGCCGCTGCAATCTTCCCGTCTTGAATAATCATCGCCCCATCATGAAGCGGCGTGTTTGGAATGAATAAGTTAATAATCAACTGTGACGTAATATGTGAGTCCATCCGAATGCCTGTCTCGACATATTCATTGAGTCCCGTATCGCGTTCGATGGCAATCAATGCACCGATTCGCCGTTTGGACATATATTGCGCAGAACTGACGATGGCTTCAATCATTTGTCGTTGTTGCTCTTCGTCACTTGTTCCCGTACGTCCAAATAAATTGCTCGTTCGTCCGAGATGTTCAAGACCACGTCTCAACTCAGGTTGAAAGATAATGATGATTCCAAGAAGACCATACGTAATCACCTGATTTAGCAAGAACTGGAGCGTCTTCAATCCGAAGAAACCGCTCAAGAACCAACTGACCAGGATGATCGAGATCCCTTTGATTAACTGAACTGCTTTTGTCCCACGTACAATCATCATTAACTTATAAATAACGTACGTGACGACGACGATATCTAAAACATCATTCAAATAATCGTACCAATGTACGTTTTCTGAAAGATTTAAAAATGAGAAAAATGATACTTGTTCAAGTAGCGGCAAATGCTCCCCTCCTTAACTACCTAGCTAAATCGTGCAAGTTCCATTATATCATCAATTCCGTCTAGACGCATTGCGTCACTTCAAAACGAAACCAGATTGAAACGAAAAAAAAAGACGCTAGATGCGTCTTTAGAATAGTTGTTTCATCGAATACCAAATCCACTCGAACATTTGGTCAATTTGTTCAAGCTCACCTGTCACTTGACCGGCACTAGCTAAATACGCACGACCATTCACAGCGGTCGCGTCACCTTTGACCGTTCCTTCGATTCGTAAATCGCCACCTTGAACGGTGATATCCTTCTCGACCGTTACACCGGCTGGCACAATGACTTCGTTCTCTGACACGACAACCCCTGGTACTTTTGTATAGGTCATCGTCTCAGATGCACTGTTCCAGAGTCCAAGTGTCGCGCTAGACATTAGACTGAAGAACAGGACCGCCGCGATTAAAGCCGGGTGTCGTTGTAGCCAAGCGATTTGTTTCGAGTGCGGTTTTCGTTCTTTTCGGATTGGTTTTGATAACGGAACGACCGTATCGGGTGCTTTTTGTACAGGTGCTTCAGGCAAAGCGGCCATCACACGTGCAGTAAAATCGGCTGATAACTTTGGACGAGGCAATGCTTTCAGTTCTGCATCGATTCGTTCATATTGTAGATACGACTTGTATAATTCATCGTCTTCTAACAATTGACGCAATTCGTCAGATTCTTCGGGCAAAACGCCATCTTCCAAATATTGTTGTACTTTTTCTTCAGGAGTCAATTGAACCCCTCCCTATTTTGAAAGATTGTTTTTAACATTTCTCTTCCCCGGAAGATCCTTGTTTTAACCGTTGCGACCGGCATGTCGATCATCACGCTGATTTCTTTTAATGACAAATCATCCACATACTTTAGGAGTAAAGGAATACGATATTTGTCGGGGAGTTGCTTGATCGCTTCATGCATCTCACTTCGAATTTCGCGATGAACCACTTGGGCATCGGGTTGGGGCGCTTCATCAGCTAAGTGGTCTTGATAGGTCAAACCGTCTGTACCTGCAATTTCGGCATCCATCGAATACTCCGGTTTTCGTTTCCTCAATCGATCGATGGCAACGTTCGTTGTGATTCGATAGAGCCACGTTTTGAACTTATATTGTGCGTCATACGTATCGATTCGTGTATACGCACGAATGAACGCTTCTTGGGCAGCGTCTTCCGCTTCGCCACGATCATACAAAATTTTATAGGCGATTGCAAAGACGCCATCCTTGTATAGTTCTACCAGTTCGGCAAACGAATCGTGATTCCCCGCCCTCAATTCATCTACCAAACGGGTGGTCAGCCGTTCCATCAATCCACTTCCCCTCTCCGCTACACATGCGGTCATTTCTATATACGTCTCATAATTAAAATGGTTTCATTTAAAATAAAAAAAGTTTCCATTCCCATTGTAGCAAACGGGTTTGGAAACTGTAAGGAAATCAGACTGTCTCGCCTTCCAATAACAGGTTTTCTTTTGATTTTATAATCGTTTCGCACAGACGATACGCTAAATTTGCCGTCATATCTTCTCGGTCTAACATCGGATTCAATTCAACGAGTTCGACAGCAATCAAATCTTCGGCTTTCATGGCTTCTGTTAAAATCGCTTTGGCCTCGACTTCTGTCAGACCACCATCAACCGGTGTCCCAGTGCCAGGTACAAGTGATGCATCTAAGCTATCCATATCAAAACTGATATAGAAACGATTGACGCGTTCACGTAGATAATTCAATGCTTCTTGCATGATGATATCGACACCACGCGTTCGCACTTCTTCTACAGTAATGACTTTGATGCCAAGTCGATTAATCTCGTTCATTTCCCCTTCATCGATATCACGAAGTGCGATGTATACTAAATGCTCCGGTGATAACTTCGGCTCACGTCCGCCCACCTCTGTCAGACGAACATCACCCATGCCCATCGCAGCCGCAAGCGGCATTCCATGAATGTTGCCGGATGGTGAAGTTTCTCCGGTATTCAAGTCAGCATGGGCATCTACCCAAATGACACCGTATGATCCTGTTTGTGCCAACCCAGCGAGTGTACCGATTGCCATACTATGATCGCCCCCAACGATCAATGGAAATCGATTTGCTGTAATCTCACGATGCACAACTTCTGCTAATTCGGTGACTGTGTGTAGGACACCATCGACTCGCTTCAAGTGTTCCTCATTTTCACGAATTTCAGATTCCGGTAACACGCGTATCTTATGTTTGACCGTTTCCGATGGCAAGAGTGTCTCCATCCCTAATTCGTTTAATTTTGCTGGTCCTTGGTCAACCCCAAGTTTCCCTTGACCGTATCGCAGCGGTACATGAATATATGACCATTGCATTCCCATTCCCCCTTTGAACGCTTGATAACTAAATTGTAAACGCTATCATCCGTTTGGTTCAACTCGGCAATACAATGAATAAACATACAAAAAGGCAGCCTGAATGGTGGCAGGCTGCCTTTCTCTGTACTCTCATTTGAATGGTTCATGGTTTTAGGCAAAAAAAAACTTAAGTCATCACTAACTTAAGAAACAAACATATGGTGGAGCCTAGCGGGATCGAACCGC
>NZ_JAPEHX010000068.1:0-14304 GCF_028823655.1 Exiguobacterium sp. B2(2022)
ATACCCAACTGATGATGGTTTTGGATCAAACTTGCATACTACAGCAAGAGAGTTTGCGTCATGGGGGAACCTTCATCTTAACAACGGTTATCATAACGGCGTGCAAGTCGTACCTGAAGAGGTGATACGTATTTCTACTTCTCTTCAAAGTCCCAAATATCACGAAAAGGAACTCCCAGCACATGGGCTGTTCTGGTATGTTCAAGACCGACCTAGGTCGAAGAGTGAGATAGGAAATCTTGTTCCCGATGGTTCGTATCAAATTCTTGGCAACACCGGACCGATGTTGTTGGTCATTCCTGAGCACCAGATAGTAATCGTTAGGATGTACAACAAACGATTGAATTATGGCGGTGACAATTATCTAGACTATCTTCAAGAGTTCGGTAATTTAGCATCGATAACTTTTTCAACAAAATCGGCTATCCTCTGAGTAGAGCGAGATGAGTTGAGAAAGAAGACAGAGGAGCATCATCTCTGACTAGGACGATGCTCCTCTGTTCAAGGTCATTTTAGGTTTTTAGTACTATCGTAGAAACACGGTATTTTTTATTGATTTATAACAAGTCGGCCGCCAATCTTGCGAGAGACGAACGCTCCCCTTTTACAAGTTGGACGTGACCGAAGACATTTTGTCCTTTGAATCGTTCAACGGCGTATGTCAATCCGTTCGAATATTCATCTAAATACGGATGGTCGATTTGGTACGGGTCACCGACGAGAACAATTTTCGAGTTCTCCCCGACACGGGTAAGAATCGTCTTGATTTCATGTTTCGTTAAGTTTTGAGCTTCGTCGATGATGATGAACTGGTCGGGCATGCTTCTTCCTCGAATATAAGTGAGCGCTTCGAGTTGAATCGATTTCATGCCAGCTAGAATATTCCCTAGCTCATCTTTTGAATTGGCACTGAAGAGAAATTCTAGATTATCATAGATTGGTTGCATCCATGGACGTAGTTTTTCTTCCATCTCACCGGGCAAGTAGCCGATATCGTTCCCCATCGGGACGACCGGTCGGGCAACGACGAGCTTGTTGTATCGTTGCTCGTCCTCAACGAGTGAGAGTCCTGCCGCTAAGGCAAGGAGCGTCTTGCCGGTTCCCGCTTTCCCGAGTAACGTGACGAACGGAATGTCATCTCGTAACAATAAGTCGAGCGCCATGCGTTGCTGGACGTTTCGTGGATGAATCCCCCAGATGTGGTCAGCGTCAAGTGCTAACGGACGAACAATCGGTTGGAGCGTGTCGACCACTGCGAGCGCACTCGCTTTCGATACGTTACTTTTTAACACGACGAACGAATTCGGATATAACGTTTGTTTCGTCAATGCGGATGTCGGAAGTTGGCGTACTTTATAAAATTCATCGATGAGTGACTGATCGACCTCGATTTCACGATAGCCGGCATATAAATTCGTCGTATCGACGATATGGTCGGTCAGGTAGTCTTCTGCATCAATTCCGATCGCGTCCGCCTTCACACGGACCAATATATCTTTTGAGACGACGACGACTTTATGGTTCGTGTCATGCTCGTATTGTTTCATTAATTTTAAGGCAACGAGAAGAATGCGGTTATCGTTCGTCATCACGTCGAATGGAATATCGACTTCGTGTTCGTGTCCAATCTCGACAAAGAGACGTCCACCGTTTTCAAGTGGGACGCCGTCATGAAGTTTCCCCGAAGTTCGGAGCTGGTCTAGAACACGCGACGTTTCACGGGCATTCCGCCCGACCTCATCCATGTTTCGTTTTTTACCATCAAGTTCTTCTAAGACAATGGCCGGGATGACCACGTCATGTTCTTCAAATTGAAATAAGGATAGCGGATCATGTAGGAGTACGTTCGTATCGAGTACATACGTTTTTTTCATAGACTTTGCCGCCCCTCGACTATAGGATGGTAATCAAGAATGAAGACTTTCTTTCACTTCACGGTCTAATTTTTCCGCCGCTCGAATATCATACGTTTTCGTAATTTCGGGCTGAGCGTATGCTGCACCATAAAATGAGATATTTCTCACTTCTTCGACATGTCCTTCAAAAAAACGAAGATGAAGGCTCGGTTTTACCGCTGGTTCAAATTCTCGGATGGATGAAAGTAAAACATGATAGGACTGACCATCTTCGATAAAGATGAGACCTGCTGTCTTTTCGGTTGATAAAATCGTCACGATATGCGAATTCTTGGTTAACGCGAACCGCATCGTGTCCTTGTCGAGTGCTTGCACCCAACTGATGGCGTGGCTGATTGGCCAACGCTTTGCCTCATCAAAACCGACGAGAAATGTTAATGGCATGTCATTCAACAATCGCTGTTGAGCGGCTGTCAATTCAAACGTTGCCTTACTCGCCATTCAACTCCCCTCCTTTTAACCGGGTATGGTTGTACCATTCTCCCTTACCGATTCAATTCCCTGCTTTCAACGAATGAAATCATGCTATACTCATCCTATAGAGGAAGGTGAGAAGATGCGTGTAAAATGTTCTCTTTGCGATAAAGTCGAAACAATCGACTCATGGTCGTTTGAAGCAAAACGATTGCGCAACAAGCCCGCTAAAACGTATATGTGTCAAGACTGTCAGGAGCGAATCAGCGAACGTACGGCTGAACGCGCCGCATCTGGACAATTCAAGTTATATCCTACATTTCGACAAAAACGAAATTGGTAATGAAAACGGGCGCCTCCGAAGAGACGCCCGTATTTTTTTATGACTCGACTGCATCCTGACGACGGTTCCACCAAAGACGACCGCGATAAATGGCCAACACGATGGCCATGACAGCAAGTACTTCTGGAATCGGAAGACGACCGCGATAAATGGCCAACACGATGGCCATGACAGCAAGTACTTCTGGAATCGGCCACGTGAAAAAGACGAGCGCCATCGTACCTGCGCCAAGTGCAAGTAGAATATAGACAATCAGTGATTTCCACCATGCCAATTGTTTTGCAAAACCAAGCTTAAAGACGAGAATCGTCAGTAAGATGACCGTGACAACGAGTGCGTTGAATCCGACCGAAAAATCGTTCGGGTCGCTCCCGACACCTAGCATCGAGGCAATCCACGGAACATCAATTTGTGTGATATCGATTGTTTGAGAAGCTTTCAAGACAAAGAGTCCCCCTTTATTTCATACACATCCATTCTACACTATTCCATGCAAAAGGGAACGCCGAAGCGTTCCCTTTTTCACCTACTTATTCTTTACCAAGTTTACGACGCTTGTCAGCTTTCTCGCGTTCGTTCTTGTTCAAGATTTTCTTACGAAGACGGATTGACTCTGGCGTGATTTCACAGTACTCGTCATCGTTCAAGAACGTGAGCGACTCTTCAAGTGAGAAGACGCGCGGACGTTTCAAGACTTGTGTCGAATCTTTTGCTGAAGCACGCATGTTTGTCAATTGCTTCCCTTTAACGGCGTTAATCGCAAGGTCGACGTCACGGTTACATTCACCGATGATCATTCCTTCGTATACATCCGTACCTGGCTCGATGAAGATCGTTCCACGGTCTTCGAGTGCACCGATTGAGTAAGCCGTTGACTTCCCGTTTTCGATACAAACCATAACACCACTGCGACGACCACCGATATCAGCTGCGATATACGGACGGTACTCTTCGAACGTGTGGTTCAAGATTCCGTATCCACGTGTCGCCGACAAGAATTCGTTACGGTAACCGATGAGACCGCGTGATGGAACGATGAATTCCATACGTGTCTGACCGTTATCGTTCGTGTTCATGTTAGCAAGTTCACCTTTACGGAGACCAATCGACTCCATGACTGAACCTGTGTACTCTTCTGGTACGTCGATGATCACGCGCTCAAACGGCTCAACTTTCGTACCGTTTTCGTCTTCACGGATGATAACTTGTGGCTTCGACACTTGAAGCTCGTAGCCTTCACGACGCATGTTCTCGATCAAGATACCGAGGTGAAGCTCACCGCGTCCTGATACGACCCACTGGTCAGGAGAATCCGTGTTTTCTACACGAAGCGACACGTCTGTCTCAAGTTGTTTCATCAAACGCTCTTCGATCTTACGTGCAGTGACGAAGTCCCCTTCACGTCCTGCGAACGGCGAGTTGTTCGTCATGAAGCGCATTTGAAGTGTTGGCTCATCGATCCGAAGGAGCGGAAGTGGCTCTTCTTTACCGACTGGCGTGACTGTCTCACCGACGTTGATGTCTTCCATACCAGCGATGGCAATCAAGTCACCTGCTTTTGCTTCTTCGATTTCGACGCGCTTGAGGCCGAAGTAACCGAACAATTTCGTGACACGGAGTTGCTTCACCGTACCATCTGTCTTACAGAGTGATACTTGCTCACCGACTTTGATTTTCCCACGGAAGACGCGACCTACACCGATACGACCGAGGTAGTTATCGTAGTCGAGCATCGTTACTTGGAATTGAAGTGGCTCATCTGAGTTATCTACTGGAGCTGGTGTGTTTTCAAGAATTGTATCGAGCACGTGTGTGATCGTGTCTTCTTGGTTTGCTGGATCAGGATCGAACGAACTTGAACCGCTGACAGCCGATGTGTAGACGACAGGGAATTCAAGTTGATCTTCATCTGCGCCAAGATCGATCAAGAGATCGACGACTTCATCGACAACGTCGAGTGGACGAACCATCGGCTTATCGATTTTGTTTACAACGACGATTGGACGAAGTCCTTGGTCGAGTGCTTTTTTCAATACGAAGCGAGTCTGTGGCATACAGCCTTCACGCGCATCGACGACGAGGATAACGCCATCAACCATACGCATGATTCGCTCAACTTCCCCACCAAAGTCTGCGTGACCTGGCGTATCTACGATGTTGATACGTGTATCTTTGTAATCGATTGCCGTGTTTTTCGCGAGAATTGTGATTCCGCGCTCACGTTCGATATCGTTCGAGTCCATCGCACGTTCTGCGACTGCCTCGTTCGTCCGGAAAGTACCAGACTGTTTCAATAATTCATCGACTAACGTTGTTTTACCGTGGTCAACGTGAGCGATGATGGCTACGTTACGAAGGTTTGTTCTTACGTTCATGTAGTTATTCCTCTCTTATTTAAAAAGTTTCAGCTTTTCTTCAACTTTAAGAGTATAGCACACGTCACAGTACCTTTGTCGAGTGGAATCGACTGTGAACGTTTTCATTGGACGTTTTTTATCATACAATGGGGTGGAGAAGAGAAAATAAGGAGGAGTCTCCATGCAGCTTATGTTTCTATTGATTGCCATGGCCGTCGTCGCTGGGTTTGTCGGTATCGGCATCGGGGTGGCCGAAGGCAGCGCCGCCATCATTTTAGGCAGTCTCGTACTTAGTGGTGTCGCGACATTCTTTGGTATCCAATTACGCCGTCGCATTCTTTCTGATCGTCAATCTTCATGAATAAAGAGGGTTGCTCTGACAACAGTCGAGCAACCCTTTTTTCATGAAATGGATGAGTTAAATCGGACGCGTCAAGCAGATGCGGTCACGTAGGACTAAACCATCTTCCTCAATCGGATCGTATCCATGTTGTTTAAAATAATCACGTTCCACAGAATCAAATCGGAATCCGGCTTGTTGATAAAAGCGCAATTGCATGATGCTTGAATTCCCAGTACAAACGAGGAGTTCTTGGCCGCCGAGTGTTGTCGCCCGTTTTACCGCGTCTTGTAGCATCCGCTGACCAATCGTTTGGTTTTGTCTCTCCGGCTTCACCGCGATATTGACAAGCTCGACCCGTCCTGACCCGTGTGATACGAGCATATAGGCACCGACTATTTCTCCCCCGAGTAACGCTTTGAACGTTCGTCCTGTTTGAAACTGTTCTCGCACCATCGCTTCATTCGGATTCGCTAAAACGAGTAAATCACGAATTTCTTCGTACGATTCATGTTCCACGATTTGAAGATCCGGCTTCGCTTCTGGGGTCACCCCTTTTGCGATGACATAGTGTTTGATGACGTCATTGACGAATGTCTCGCTTCCTGCCAATACAGATGTTCTCCCATCGTATCGAATCGGTTCCCCATATAAGGAAACGACCCGTCCACCCACTTCTTCGACAAGCAATTTCCCTGCAGCATAGTCCCACGGCATGTTGCGCATCGTAATGTATCCGTCCACTCGTCCTGCGGCGAGCCAAGCAAGCTCAAGCGATGCAGCGCCATGCGCCCGTGTCCCAATCGAATCTCGAACAATCGGGGCAAGGATTTCCGGGGCAATTTGATGGTTCGGCGTGACCCACGTCGCATTCATACTTAAAAATGCATCTCTTACATGATGTTCATGTAGATTCGTCAATGTTCGTCCGTTCAATGTCGCACCATACCCTTTTCTGGCCATAAACATCTCATCCGCCATCACGTCATAGACGAATCCGTACTCTACGACTCCATCGACCATCACAGCTACCGAGATGGCGAACATACGCTTCTGATGAATAAAGTTTAACGTCCCATCAATTGGATCGACGAACCATACCGTTCCTGATAACGTGTCTGGCGTATCCGTCGTTCCTTCTTCCCCCATGATTTGATGGTCCGGGAATTGGTTTTGGATACGGCGGACAATCAGCTGTTCCACCGCTCGGTCAATCTCAGTGACCAAATCTCCTTTTCCGGTCTTTCGTTCCACTTCATAATGTTGATCAATCTCGCGACGAATCAGTTCTCCCGCCTGTTTGATTAAATCGACTGCAAACCATTCTATCATCTGTGATCACCTCAACTGTATTGTACCAAACAAAAACCAGTATCCGCTCGGAATACTGGTTGAATGTGTGTGTAATGGTCAGGCTTCGAGACGCAATAATTCTTGGCGGTACTTCTCCAACCGATGCTTGCTAGCCTGAACTGTAGCATCATCCTGTGACGCCATCGCATCGAAAAGGGTTGCCAATTCATAATCAATCTCCAAGCGCAGCACCGGAATCCGTTTTTCTGCGTCTTTTCTTTTGAATGCCTCAATCACTTGTTTCATAAGATGCCACACTCCTTTTGTTGGGCTACAAGTTACGGTTTAGTGAGTTGAATTGAGTATATCAGATAAAATTCGAAAAAGAAAGAGAATTGTCTGACTATTTTGAATTTTTTATCTTAATGGATATATTCCCAATTTCAATGCCCTTAAACCTGAATAAGTGTTAGATAACTGTACCCGATTTAAAGAAGAAATAACAAAAAAGCATGCCTGAATTTGCTCGGGCATGCTCGGACTTACAATTTAATCATCTTGCTCGACGACTTCATCGCTGTTTGAACGGTACGATACGTAGAATATCCAGTCTGTTCGTCGTGAACCGCGTTCAGTTGTTTCTCTTCTGACTTAGATGTTACGATTTGCTTAAAGGCACGATACGCGTCCAGGAAAACCTCACGCTCGACTCCACCTTCGTTCGCTTGTGCGACGACATTATAAAACTCGACGACCTCAATCAATTCATCGGTCGTCCAATCCGGATTAATCGGATAATTAATTTGCATATTGTTCACCTCGACACTCATTGTATCAACAAAAAAAACTATTGCAAGTTACGTCAGAAATCTCTATAGTTTTTTTGTTGCTTCTTTTTTTAAATCAACATAATAACGTAACGATATTATTCATCTAATAAATAAACTGATTCCAAGGGGGATTTACGATTGAAATTAAAAGGTGCTACTCAGCTCGAAACGCCACTATTTGACACGTTACTTGAACATGTCGACTCAAATCCGATTGCGTTCCATATTCCTGGTCATAAGAGCGGGAAAGGGATGGACCCGGAGTTTCGTGACTTTATTGGCGAAAACGCCCTAAAAATTGATTTGATTAACATTGCCCCACTCGATGACCTTCATCATCCAAAAGCGGCAATCGCTGAAGCGGAACGCTTGGCGGCAGAGGCGTTCCGTGCTGATGAGACCTTTTTCTCCGTTCAAGGAACGTCGAGTGCCATCATGGCGATGATCATGGGCGTCGTCGGACCGAACGAGAAAATCATCGTGCCACGAAACGTGCACAAATCGGTCATGTCCGCGCTCGTCTTGACGGGTGCGCACCCGGTCTTCATCCACCCAGAATTTGATGAGACGTACGGCATCGCACACGGGATTACAGCAAGTGCCGTAGAACGTGCACTCGAGCTTCACCCAGATACAAAAGCCGTACTCGTCATCAACCCGACTTATTTCGGTGTTGCGGGTGATTTGGAGCGCATCGTTGAGGTCGCTCATGCACAAGACGTGCCCGTACTTGTCGATGAGGCACACGGTGTCCATCTTCCGTTTCACGATGAACTCCCGCTCTCTGCGATGCAAGCGGGAGCGGACGTGGCGGCAACGAGCGTGCATAAACTTGGTGGCTCGATGACAGGAAGTTCCATTTTGAACGTACGCCGTGGTCTCGTGTCACCTGAGCGGATTCACGCGATGCTTTCGATGATCACGACGACTTCAACATCATACTTGCTCCTCGCTTCTCTAGATGCAGCGCGTCGACAGCTTGCGACGAAAGGTCATATGATGAACGAACGTGCGCTTGACCTTGCTCGAGCAGCACGGACAGCAATCGGTCAAATGCCAAACTTGTCGGTTTACGGACACGCGGAGCTTCACTCAGAATCGACTTATGCACTTGATGAGACAAAAGTTCTCGTATCGGTTCGTGAGCTCGGTGTGACAGGATTTGAAGTCGAGAAGTATCTTCGTGAGAAACACCGCATCGAAGTCGAGATGTCAGATCTATTGAACGTGCTCTTCATTGTCACGTCAGCAGACGATGAGTCGACGATTCAAGCATTGATTGAAGCGATGCGTGACGTCGTGTCTGTTTATCAGAAGTCTGGGAATGACTCATTATCGATCATGCTTCCAGAGATTCCACCATTGGCGCTAAGCCCGCGTGATGCGTTTTATGAAGAGACGGAGACAATTCCTCTTGAGAACGCCGTCGGACGCATTTCAGCGGAATTCATTATGGTGTACCCACCAGGGATTCCAATCATCATTCCAGGTGAATTGATCACAACGTCGACACTCGATTACATTATGGCCAACATCGAAGCCGGTCTTCCGGTTCAAGGTCTTGAAGATGAGTCTCTTCAGATGATCAAAGTCATCCAACAAACAAAAGCGATTCGCTAAACAAAAAATGAGCCGGTCATCGTGACCGGCTCATTTTTTATGTCATCTCAGAAAAGGTGGCTGTAGATGATCGAATTGCTTCCCCTATCGCCTATTATAAGAAAACGCTTACATGTTTTCAAGTGTCAATTTCTTCAGATGCTTCTGTTTTTTCAACTAGGCAGAGTCGTAAAAATTCAGCGACGTGCTCTGTATCATTCAAGTTAATGCCGAGCATCGGATACAATTGACGGGGTTCTTCTAAAGCATGCAGATCGAGAAGGGCCGATTGACCCGTTTGCATACAGACGACTAATACCTTGCCCATGAATTGGTGTGTATAGACGAAACCAAAGTCATAGCGGGCAGCTTCTGTCTCAATCCCGGTGAAACGTACACGACTCGTCTCGGATACGGTATATAATAACTCCTCATCGAATGCCATCAGGATTCCCTCCCTTCTCTCTTCACAAGTATTTTCCTTTATACTACAAGTATGAAACCTAAGGAGAGAGTCATCATGAAAATTGAGTATGCCAAATCGTCAAATCAAGAAACACTCGCGCAATTGATGCATGAGCTATGGCCCGACGCCCCGATTGAGGAATTGCGGATGGAAGTCAAACTCGGTCTTGCTTCAAAAAAAATGCATTATTTCATCGCATCCTCTAACACAACAGCGATTGGATTTTGCCAGCTCAGCTTCCGGCATGACTACGTGCCAGGTTCAAGCATGTCTCCGACAGCCTACGTGGAGGGAATCTATGTCGTTGAATCCGAGCGTCAGAGAGGTGTCGCTGCACGTCTGATTGATGCTGCGTCAATGTTCGCTGCACGTCATGGTTGTATCGAACTGGCATCGGATACCGAACTTGAAAACGAGAGCAGTCAACAGTTCCATGAGAAAATCGGATTCAAAGAAGTTGAACGGGTCGTCACCTATATCAAAAAACTCTCTCACGAAACGTGAGAGAGTTTTTTCTAGCGTGCTTATTTAACGACGTGGATTGGCATACCCATTGCGATTTCAGCAGCTTCCATTGCCATCTCACCGAGTGATGGGTGAGCGTGGATTGTAAGTGCGATATCTTCAGCAGTCATACCAGCTTCGATTGCGAGACCAAGCTCAGCAATCATATCTGATGCGCCAGTACCCGCGATTTGAGCACCGATCAAGAGACCGTCCTCTTTGCGAGTGATAAGCTTCATGAAGCCGTCTGGCTCGTCAAGTGCAAGTGCACGACCGTTCGCCGCGAATGGGAATTTCGAAACTGTGATTTCGAGTCCTTCTTCTTTTGCGAGTGGTTCAGTGTAACCAACCGTTGCGAGTTCAGGATCTGTGAAGACGACTGCAGGGATTGCAGAGTAGTCGAGGTAAGCTGGCTTACCTGCTGCTGCTTCCGCTGCGATTTTCGCTTCGTAAGATGCTTTGTGTGCAAGTGGTGGTCCAGGAACGATATCACCGATTGCATAGATGTTTTCGTTCGAAGTCTTACACTGGTCATCGATTTCGATGATTCCACGGTCGCTGATTTTAACGTCCGCGTTCTCAAGACCGATGTCGCCTGTGTTTGGACGACGACCAACTGTGACGAGGACATAGTCCGCTTCAACAGATTGCTCTTCACCGTTTACTTCAAACTTAACAGTTACGCCGTCTTCCGTTTCTTCGACACCTTTAGCAAGTGCGTTTGTGTGGATTGTGACGTTCCCTTTTTGTTTGAGTTTTTTCTTAACGATTTGCGTCATTTGTGGTTCGAAACCAGACAAGATGTCGCTAGCGCCTTCTACAACAACTACTTCTGTATCGAAGTTAGCGTATGCAGTACCGAGCTCCATACCGATGTATCCACCGCCGATGACGACCAGTTTCTTCGGTACTTCAGGAAGTGCCAATGCGCCAGTTGAAGAAAGGACGCGTTTTGACCATTTGAACGATGGAATCTCGATTGGTGTAGAACCAGTCGCAACAATCGCTTTTTTGAATTTGTAAGGAGTTGAGCTGTCTTCTGTGATGACACGAACTGTGTCTTCAGAAGCGAAGAAAGCTTCACCTTGAACGATTTCAATCTTGTTTCCTTTAAGGAGACCTTTGACACCGCCAGTCAATTTGTTAACAACTGACTGTTTCCAGTCTTGAACTTTTGTGAAGTCCACTGACACGTTGTCAGACGAGATTCCCATTGAATCATGTCCTTTAGCGTGTTGGAAGTTGTGTCCAGCTGTGATCAACGCTTTCGATGGGATACATCCGACGTTTAAGCAGACACCACCGAAGTTGCCTTTCTCAACGATTGTTACTTTCATTCCGAGCTGTGCGCCACGGATTGCGGCAACGTATCCACCAGGACCGGCACCGATGACAAGCAAATCAGTTTCTTGTGCGAATTCTCCTACTACCATGTTCTTATCCCTCCATCATTAGAAGTGCTGGGTCTTCGAGCAAGCGTTTCACCATGTTAAGAGCGTTTTGTGCAGTCGCACCGTCGATGAGGCGGTGGTCAAAGCTGAATGAAAGTGCAAGTACTGGCGCAGCAACGATTTCACCGTTCTTCACGACAGCTTTCTCAGCGATACGACCGATACCGAGAATTGCAACTTCTGGGTGGTTGATGACAGGTGTGAACCATTGTCCACCAGCAGAACCGATGTTTGTGATTGTGATCGATCCGCCTTTCATGTCTTCCCCAGCGAGCTTACCTTCACGAGCTTTACCTGCAAGTTCGTTAATGTTTGTAGCAAGTGCATAGATTGATTTACGGTCTGCATCTTTTACGACTGGTACAACGAGTCCGTTGTCCGTGTCAGCTGCGATACCGATGTTGTAATAGTTTTTGTAAACGATTTCTTCGTTCACGTCATCGATTGAAGCGTTGATTGTTGGGAATGCTTTCGCTGCAGCAGTCAATGCTTTCACGACGAATGGCAAGTACGTGAGTTTCACGCCTTGGTCAGCCGCGACTTGTTTGAAGTCTTTGCGGAGTGCGACGAGTTTTGTAACGTCGACTTCGTCCATGAGTGTAACGTGTGGTGCAGTGTGTTTCGAGTTAACCATAGCTTTCGAGATGGCTTTACGGATTCCACGGATTTTCTCACGTGTTTCAAGTTCTGGAGTCGCTGACTCATAAGGCTTGATTTCCGTTTTCGCAGCTGCTGCTGGTGCTACAGATTCTGTTTTCTCTGTTGTAGCTTCTGCAGACGGTGCTTCACCGTTCGCGAATGCATCGATGTCTTCTTTCAAGACACGACCGTTGTCGCCAGAACCGTTTACTTCACGGATGTCGACACCTTTTTCACGTGCATATTTACGGACAGATGGCATTGCGATGACACGCTCAGATTTGTGAAGTTGAACATCGCGTGGCGCGTCTTCTTTCACATCTTCTTTTACGTCTTCTGTCTTCTCTTCTGCTTTCGGTTGTTCAGGTGTCTCTTCTTCTTCACCTGCTGGTGCGTCGCCTTCGATGTCAAACGTAATGAGGACGTCGCCGACTACGGCAACTGTACCTTCAGAAACTTTAACTTCTTTGACTGTACCGTCGACTGGAGCTGGGATTTCAACGACTGCTTTGTCGTTTTGTACTTCTAAAAGAACATCGTCCTCTTTGACCGTATCCCCTGCTTTTACGAACCACTTGACGATTTCACCTTCGTGAATACCTTCACCGATATCTGGTAATTTAAATTCAAATACTGCCACTGGTTTTTCCTCCCATCAATTCATCATGTAAACACGACAAGGGAGAAGATTCTCCCTTATCATTTATTCGACACGATCTTAGAAGTTCACAACTTCCTTAACTTTTGCAACGACATCTTTATGGTCTGGTAACCACATGTCTTCACCTTGTGCAAATGCGAAGACTGTGTCTGGTGCAGTTACTCGAAGAACTGGTGCTTCGAGGTGAAGAATTGCGCGTTCTTGAATTTCAGTTACAACGTTCGCAGCGATACCTGCTTGACGTTGTGCCTCTTGAACGACGATCGCACGACCTGTTTTCTTAACAGATTCTACGATTGTGTCGATATCAAGCGGGCTCACTGTCATGAGGTCGATGACTTCAACGTTGATGTTTTCTTTTTCGAGTTCTTCCGCTGCTTTAAGTGAAGTGTGCACCATCGCACCGTAAGTGATGATTGAAACGTCTGTACCTTCACGCTTCACATCTGCTTTACCGAGTTCGATTGTGTAATCACCTTCAGGTACTTCGCCACGGAATGAACGATACAATTTCATGTGCTCGAGGAACACAACTGGATCGTTGTCACGGATTGACGCGATCAACAAACCTTTTGCATCGTAAGGAGTCGATGGAATAACGACTTTAAGACCAGGTGTCTGAGCCATCAAACCTTCAAGGCTATCCGCGTGAAGCTCAGGTGTCTTAACTCCACCACCGAATGGTGAACGGATTGTGATTGGTTGGCTGTAAGCGCCGCCTGAACGGTAACGCATACGTGCCATTTGAGCAGCGATTGAGTCGAATACTTCGAATACGAATCCGAAGAATTGAACTTCCATGATCGGACGGAATCCAGTAAGACCTAGACCGATTGCAAGACCACCAATCCCTGATTCAGCGAGTGGCGTGTCGAAGACACGGTCTTCGCCGAGCTCGTCTTGGAGACCTTCCGTCGCACGGAATACCCCACCGTTTTTACCAACGTCTTCTCCGAAGAGAAGTACTTTCTCGTCGCGTTTCATTTCAACGCGCATCGCATCAGTAATCGCTTGGATCATTGTCATTTGAGCCATAACTTACTTCGACTCCTTTGCAGTATATTCTTCAAGCTGTTCTTTCAAGTTTGAAGGAAGTTCTTCGAACATGTTGTTGATGAAGTCCGAAACTTTTTGTTTTGGTTCTTTGTCAGCTTGGCTGATTGCTTCTTTCACATCAGCTTTCGCTTGCTCGATCACTTCGTTCTCCATGTCTTCGTTCCAGAGTTTCTTGTTCTCAAGGAAGAGACGGAAACGTACGAGTGGATCTTTTTCTTGGTACTCTGTGTCGAGTTCTTTTGTACGGTAACGTGTTGGGTCATCCCCAGCGAGCGTGTGTGGTCCGTAACGGTAAGTGAGTGACTCGATAAGTGTCGGTGTTCCTTCGAGTGCGTCTACGCGAGCTTGTTGTGTAGCTGCAAGCACTGCAAGAACGTCCATTCCGTCTACTTGGATCCCGTTGATTCCAGCTGCAACAGCTTTTTGCGCGATCGT
>NZ_JAPEHX010000069.1:0-14233 GCF_028823655.1 Exiguobacterium sp. B2(2022)
TTCTTATTCTTTTGCCAATTCAAGCGCGTACGAGATGGCAGACAGTGCATAAAGAGGAGCCGTCTCCGATCTGAGAATTCGAGGTCCGAACGCGCAAGCGATCGCACCAGCCTCTATCCATTGCGTGACTTCCGCTGTGTCAAATCCGCCTTCCGGTCCCGTGATAACGAGGAGACGTTGTTTTGATTGAAGTCGATTCAATGTGTTGGCAAGTGCCGACTGCTCGCCTTCTTTCGCCGATTCTTCATATGCGATGATGACTTCGTCATACTCTTCGAACTGCTTCGAAAGCTGTTTCGAAGTGAGGAACGCACATGACGGAACGACGGCTCTATACGATTGCTCGGCCGCCTCCTGCATGATTTTTTGAATACGTTCTACTTTTTTCGGCACTTTTTTCGAGTCCCATTTGGCGACTGATCGGGAAGATTCGAACAATAGAAGATGATGAACGCCGAGCTCGGTCGCTTTTTGAGCGACAAGTTCGACCTTGTCACCTTTCGGTAATGCATAAGCGAGCGTCACGTCAATCGGCAGTTCGGTCTCTGATTGACGAGTCGACAATACTTTAGCCACTCCACTCTTCTTCTCAAGCGACGTCACGACACATGCGTACTCATTGCCTGTCCCGTCGAGAAGAACCATTTCATATCCCGCCCCTTGTCGCAGGACCGTTCCGATATGATGAGCGACATCTGAAGGAAGTGTCACAACGTCGCCTGTGAAAGCTTCTGGTGTCAGAAAATAACGTTGCATAGCTTATCCCTTCTTGGCGATGATTGCGACCCAGTCTTCCATCACGCGTGTCTCTTCAATTTCAAATCCTGCAGCCATTAGAGCGTTCGTGACTTCCGCCCGTTTCTCTCCAATGATCCCGGATGTGATGAAGCGACCTCCCGTTTTCGTACGAGCATACGCATCTTCGATGAAGAGAAGAATGACATCAGCAAGAATGTTTGCCACGACCAAGTCATATTCTCCGTCCACACCTTTTAATAAATCTCCCGTATCCACTTGAACGAGGGCTTCGACACCGTTCGTCTCCACGTTTTGACGAGCCGATTCAACGGCAACCGAATCCAAGTCTAGCGCTTTTACGCTCGTCGCTCCAAGTTTCGCAGCGGCGATCGACAATACGCCTGATCCTGTACCAACATCAATGACGCGGTCACCTTCCTGGATATAGTTCTCAATCGCTTGAATGCAAAGCATCGTCGTCGGGTGTGTCCCTGTACCGAACGCCATGCCCGGGTCAAGCAAGATGACATTCTCTTCCGGTTGTGGTGTGTACTCTTCCCACAAAGGGACAATCGTCAGCTGTTGTGAGATTTTGACCGGCTTGTAATACTGCTTCCAAGAATGCGCCCAATCTTCCTCATCAATCTCTGCGACCGTGACCTCGCCTGATCCGATATCAAGCATGTTCCGGAGTCGCTCGATTTCTTTTTTCAAGTTTGCGAGCACATCTTGGAAATCACCTGAAGCCGGCACGTACGCTTTGACGTGTACTCCAGAAGTTGGATACGTTTCACGATCCGAAACGTCCCAAATCTCTCCGAAATGGTCTTCCGCCATCATTCGGTCGAAGTCTTCGACGTCCTCGATGACGACACCTTGTGCCCCCACTTCGTGTAATAAGTTCGATACGGCTTCCACCGCAAGCTGTGTCGTGTGGACACAAATTTCAGACCATTTCATCGTTTGTACACACTCCTTTTAGTGACTAAAGAACTTTTTCATTTTTTGGAACATGCCGTGTTCCTCTTCGACACCCGATTCGCCACTGATTTCTTCGAATTCACGAAGCAATTCTTTTTGGCGGTCTGTCATATTTTTCGGTGTCATGACAATGACGCTCACGTACTGGTCGCCATTTGCGCCACCACGAACACTTGGCATCCCTTTTCCGCGTAAACGGAACTTCGAGCCAGTTTGTGTTCCGGCTGGCACTTTCAAACTCACGTTCCCGTGAACCGTCGGAACTTCGATTTCTGCACCGAGTGCCGCTTGAGCGAACGTGACCGGCATTTCCATCGCAATGTGTTGGTCGACACGTTCAAAGATTTCATGAGCTTTCACGCGGACGACGACGTATAAGTCTCCCGCTGGACCACCGTTCACGCCAGGACCGCCTTTTCCAGATAGACGGATCTGTTGCCCGTTATCGATACCGGCTGGGATTTTCACTTCGACGGTCTGTTTCTTCTTCACATGACCTGAGCCGTGACAAGTCGGACATTTTTCTTTGATCGTCTTACCGCTACCATGACACTTGCTACAAGGACGTTGGTTGACCATACGACCGAGAATTGTGTTTTGCTCAACCGTCTCGACGCCACTGCCGCCACATTGGTTACACGTTTCTGGTTTCGTTCCAGGTTTCGCACCGTTCCCCATGCACGTGTCACATTCGACTTCGATTTCGAGCTCGATTGTTTCCGTCTTGCCTGTCACACTCTCCATGAAATCGAGGTCAACGACGTATTGATAATCTTCTCCACGACGCGGTGCGTTCGGATCTTGACGACGTCCGCCGCCACCGAAGAACATGTCAAAGATATCCCCGAATCCACCTTGGAAGTCACCGCCGCCTCCGAATTGGTTCGCCCCTTCAAAACCGAATCGGTCATACTGGGCACGTTTTTGTTCGTCAGAAAGCACTTCGTAGGCTTCACCAATTTCTTTAAACTTATCCGCCGCATCCGCCTCTTGGTTGATGTCCGGGTGATATTGACGGGCCAATTTCCGATATGCCCGCTTGATTTCTTGTGCCGAGGCCGACTTATCGAGCCCGAGCACTTCATAATAATCTCGTTTCGCCACTATTCTCGCTCCTATCCTTACAATCTACGTATCGATTTTAGCGCTCTCCTTTACAACGGCTGTTTATTTACGGTCGTCGAGATCCTCAAACTCTGCGTCCACGACCTCATCGTCCTGTTTCGCTTCTGTTTGTGGTTCTGCGCCTTCAGCACCTTGCTGTTCAGCCATTTTAGCATATACTTTTTGCGTCAACTCTTGAACGACAGCTGACAATTCGTCTTTGGCTGTACGGATCGCCTCAAGGTCTGAACCTTCGAGAGCAGTTTTCGCTTTTTCTTTCGCAGCTTCTGCTTTTTCTTTGTCCGCCTCTTCCACTTGCTCACCAAGGTCTTTGATTGCCTTGTCTGTCGCGAAGACGAGTTGGTCTGTTTCGTTGCGAAGTTCCGCTTCTTCTTTACGTTTGTTGTCTGCGTCTGCGTTCGCTTCAGCTTCTTTCACCATACGCTCGATTTCTGCCTCATCGATACCTGAAGAAGATTGGATTGTGATCGATTGTTCTTTATTCGTACCGAGATCTTTCGCTGATACGTGAACAATTCCGTTTGCATCGATATCGAATTTAACTTCGATTTGTGGCACACCACGTGGTGCTGGTGGAATGTCAGTCAATTGGAAGCGACCAAGTGTCTTGTTGTCTGGTGCCATCGGGCGTTCCCCTTGAAGGACGTGGATGTCAACAGCAGGCTGGTTATCTGCAGCAGTTGAGAACACTTGTGATTTCGATGTCGGAATTGTCGTGTTGCGATCGATCAATTTCGTCATTACGCCACCCATTGTCTCGATACCGAGTGAGAGTGGAGTAACGTCGAGAAGGACGACGTCTTTTACGTCTCCAGCAAGAACTCCACCTTGGATTGCTGCACCGAGTGCAACAACTTCATCCGGGTTTACCCCTTTGAATGGCTCTTTCTTCGTGAAGTCATGGATTGCTTTTTGGACGGCAGGGATACGTGTCGAACCACCGACGAGAATGATCTTATCAAGGTCAGATGGTGTAAGTCCTGCATCTTTCAAGGCACGACGAGTTGGTTCCATTGTGCGTTCGACAAGGTCAGCCGTCAATTCTTCAAACTTCGCACGCGTGAGTGTCATCTCCAAGTGGAGTGGACCTGCTTCACCTGCTGTGATGAACGGAAGGCTGATGTGTGCGCTTGTGACGCCTGAAAGGTCTTTCTTCGCTTTTTCAGCTGCATCTTTCAAACGTTGAAGTGCCATCTTGTCTTTTCCGAGGTCGATGCCGTTCTCTTTTTTGAATTCTGCAACGAGGTAGTCGATGACTTTTTGGTCGAAGTCATCTCCACCGAGACGGTTGTCACCAGCTGTAGCGACAACTTCGAATACGCCATCACCAAGCTCAAGGATTGAAACGTCGAACGTACCACCACCGAGGTCATAAATCAAAATCGTGTGGTCTTCACCTTTATCTAATCCGTAAGCGAGTGCCGCAGCAGTTGGCTCGTTGATGATTCGCTTGACATCAAGACCAGCGATTTTACCAGCATCTTTTGTCGCTTGACGCTCAGCGTCGTTGAAGTATGCAGGAACTGTGATGACTGCTTCCGTGACTGTTTCACCGAGGTAGTCTTCAGCATCTTTTTTCAACTTCTGCAAAATGATTGCCGAGATTTCTTGTGGTGTGAATTTCTTGCCGTCTACGTCAACTGTATGTGATGTTCCCATGTGACGTTTGATTGATTGAATCGTGTTCGGGTTCGTGATGGCCTGACGTTTTGCGACCTCACCTACTTGACGTTCTTCCCCTTTGAATGCAACAACCGAAGGAGTCGTACGGTTACCTTCTGCGTTTGAGATGACGACTGCTTCGCCACCTTCCATTACTGCCACACATGAGTTTGTAGTCCCTAAGTCAATACCGATAATTTTACCCATCGTTTATTCCTCCGTCTCGTTAAGTAGTATTATTCTGCAACTTTTACCATGCTTGGGCGAATGACTCGACCATGCATCGTATAACCTTTTTGAAGCTCCATCGTCACGACACCCGACTCGAACTCGTCGCTTGGCTCTTGCATGACTGCTTGATGGAAATTCGGGTCGAACGGCTGTCCGACTGCTTCAATCACTTCGACTTGCTCAGCATTCAACACGTCAAGCAGTTGACGATGAATCATGTCAACGCCTGATTGAATTTGCTTGGCATCCTCTGAAGTTGCTTGCACTTGAAGTGCACGCTCAAAGTTATCAATGAGCGGAATCAATTTTTCAATGACAGACTGTGAAGCAAACTTGACGCGTTTTGCATTCTCTTCATTCGTCCGACGACGGAAGTTGTCAAAGTCAGCACGAATGCGGAGTTCGCTCGCTTTCAACGCTTCGATTTCTTTTTGTAAGTCCGTCCCCTCAGAACTTTCTTCCACAATCTCAGCATTTAAAACCTCATCTTCATTTGATTCAGTTGACTCGTTCTCTTCTGTCTGTGCCGAGTCTACAGGTTTTTCTTCAAGCACGTCTTCTTGTTCGTGCCCGTTTTGATGATCTGCTGTCATAGTAAAACTCCTTTCCGTCACTCATCTAGTTTCGTTCGTCGCAACGCTTCAATAATTTGTCCCATCATTTGGACACCGTGACGGTAATTCATTCGAGTCGGGCCAATCATGGCAATCGTTCCGAACGTTTTTCCATCTAGTGTATAATCCGAAGTGATGACACTACAGTTTTGAAGGGCGACAATTCCATTCTCGCTCCCAATGCTCACATAAATCTCGCGATTTGGCAACGATTCGAGCCAGTGCGTCAATCGTTCTTGCTCATCAATCCATTCTAGGAACGGTCTGAGCGTGTCTAACGTCTGAAACTCAGGTTGGTTGAAGATATTCTTCTTGCCGCCGAGATAAAGCGAAGACGGCGTTTGAATTCCAACCGTCGATTGAATCAGTTGCATCATATTTTCATATTGCTGTCGCTGCGCGAGTTGCAATTTTGCAACCTCTTCTCCGATCCGGACTTTAAGTTGTCCGATCGCTGTTCCGACGAGACGATCATTTAACAATCGAATCGTCTCCTCGATGACTTCAGGAGCTACACGAGATTCGAACATGACCGTACGATGCTCGACATGACCTTGATCCGTGACGATGAGAACGACACCCCGTCGCTCATCTAATGGCATAAAGTCCACACGTGCCAATCTTTCGGATTGGCTATTGGGACCGAGGGCGACCGTCGTATAATTGGTCAAATCAGAAAGGAGATCTGCAGCTTGGCGAATCAGGATCTCAGACTCTTTTGAAGATTGCTTTAAACGCTCTTCTAAGCGACCCGTTTCCCGCTCGTCGATGATTTGCTTCTCGACGAGGTGGTCCACGTAATATCGGTATCCGACCTCTGACGGGATTCGACCCGCGGAAGTATGTGGTTTTTCAATCAACCCCATGTCTTCCAAATCGGCCATATCGTTCCGAATCGTTGCCGAACTAAACGTCAAATCGTCTCGTTTCGATAACGTACGCGAACCGACCGGTTGAGCCGTCTGAATATAATCGTCAATGATGGCTCGAAGAATGAGCAATTGTCGATCTGTCAGCACAACATCACTCCTCTCTGAAAAAGTTACCTCGCTTTATTAGCACTCATATTTAACGAGTGCTAATCACACTTCAAATATTATCATGTTCTCACTATTTGTCAATTCATACACTCGGATTTTTTCACCTTTTTTGCAGACGGCAAACCTGAAAAAGAAGCAGCGTTTCGTTATGATAGAACGTGAGGTGATGAAATGTTTACAACAAAACAATTTAACGTATTCAAACAGGACGGACTCGACGAACGCATGTCTGGCATCCGTTCGGATATTCAACCGCTCTTTCATCGGATTTATGACGAGGTCGGCCCACAGCTCGAGGCAGATGTCGGAATCCCTCTCTACCTGCATGTCGCAAAACATGCACGCCGCACGGTAAACCCTCCGAAAGACACATGGATGGCCATCTGTCACGATAAGCGTGGGTATAAAAAACATCCACATTTACAAGTCGGGCTTTTCGACGACCGCGTTTTCATCTGGCTCGCATTCATCTATGAGATGCCGAACAAAGATGCAATCGCGAAACGTCTGCAACAAATCGATTTTAAATCAACGTTTACTGATTTCCATATTGCGGGCGATCATATGAAAAAAGATGCGTTCCTAATTGAAGAGACATCAAACGAAGACATCCAGGCGTTGCTCGAGCGCTTCGGCACTGTCAAAAAGGCTGATTTCTTAATCGGACGACAACTGCCTGCCGATGCATCGATTCTTCAAAACGAAGACGCTTTTCTCGCTTTGGTCGAAGACACGTTCGCTCGGCTCACGCCGCTCTATCGTGATCTCGTCTTATAATGCTAAAAAATGGACAAATCCCAAATAAGGGACTTGTCCATTTTTCATGACTCGGTATGCTCGAGTTTTGCCTCTCCGATAAATGCCGCGAACGCTTCATTCGCGAGTGGTAGACCAGACGCCGTCAATCGGATATGGGAGTCTGTCCGTTCAATCAACGACTTCTTCACCAAATCGTCGATGACGTGACCGAACACATGATCGAGTGCCACGCCATACTTCTGTTCAAATGTCTGAAGGGAGACCCCTGAACGCATGCGTAATCCGAGGAACAGCTCTTCTTCCATTTTTTCTACTTCTTCGAGCTCAGTCACCCGTTTCACCGGGATGCCTTCCGCTTTAATATAGTGAGGGATCGGTGCGATATTTGCACGACGTGTGCCATTTAAATAGCTGTGCGCACCTGCCCCGAATCCATAATACTCTTCGTTCCGCCAGTACACTTGGTTGTGACGACTTTCTCGACCCGGCAACCCATAGTTCGAGATTTCGTATTGCTTCAGTCCATGTCGTTCAAGTGTCTCCATCACTTTGAGATACATCTCGACCTCGACATCCTCTCCCGGTAAACGGAGCTTACCTTTTCGGTCTTGAATCGCAAACACGGTATGCGGCTCAAGAATCAAGGAATAGGATGAGACGTGTTGAATCGGCAGCTCGAGCGCTAGCTTCAAGTCTCGGTCAATCTGCTCGAGCGTCTGTTCTGGTAGCCCGAACATGAGGTCAATCGAGATATTATCAAAGCGCTTCGCCGCTTCATTCACCGTTTCAAATACGTCGTCAGCGCGATGCGTTCTTCCGATCCGTTCGAGCCCACCATCGTCGAATGTTTGAACACCGAAGCTGAGTCGATTGACGCCGCCGGCTTTCATCGTGTCGAGTTTTTCCGTACTTACAAAGTTCGGGTTCGCTTCGACAGAATACTCTAGGTCGTCTGAAGCGAGCGGGAGGAGGTGTCGACGTACCATATCCATCAGGCGACCCATCTGCGCTTCATTGAGCGCCGTCGGTGTGCCCCCTCCAATAAAGATGGTCTCGATCCGTTCTGTCGGAAACGCTTCGAGCGTCAATACCATCTCTCGTTCTAATGCATCTAAATATTCATCAACAGGTTGGTTTTTTAAAAACACCTTGTTGAAATCACAGTAATAACAAATATGTTCACAAAATGGAATGTGAAGATATACGGCTTTAGCCAATTTCGGCCACCCCTTTCTTCTCATTCCATTTATAACGCTTTTCGTCCGTTCTTTCCAGCCTGCGCCATCAATCAAACCGATGAATAAACAGACCGCTCTTTAATTTTGGTTCGAACCATGTCGATTTTGGTGGCATCTGCCCACCCCCATCAGCCACTCGCATCAACTGTGGCATCGTCGTTTCATGGCACGTAAACAGTAATTGGTCGGGTACTTGCGCGAGTTGTTGCAATTCTTCGATTGACCGGTTCCCTCCAACAAAATCGACTCTGGCATCCGTACGAATATCTTCGACGTTGAAGTACGGAGCAAGAATATCACGCTGTAAGACGGCGACATCGAGATCGGTTTCATCTTTTCGTTTCGATAACCTGTAATAATTTCCTCGATACGCAGCGCCGAACACGCCATGACTTTCAGGCAAGACGAGTTCATCTACTTCTGTCACCTCATACGAGAACGAAAGTCCTTCCAACATATGTTCCACTTCTTCAGGGGCGATAGTGGTCAACAGACGGTGGTATGGCAAAATCGTCAACTCGTCGCTCGGGAAGAGGACACCTAAAAAGTGTGTCCGTTCGTTCTTTTGAGAATTCTCCCCACCCATCTTGGAAACGACTGCTGCCGCTTTCGCGCGATGATGACCATCTGCGATATAGATAGACGGGATTGTCGCACCAATCATCATGACGCGTGCAAGTTCTCGGCTCGGAATCATAAATCCTTCGTGTAACACGCCACGATCATCCGTAAACGAGAACAACGGCTCTTCTTCCGTCGCACTGTTTAAAATCTGTTTCAGACTCGCATGTGGCGGGTGGCTAAGTAAAATCGGACCGGTATGCGCCCCCGTCGCTTGGACATGTTCGACACGTTCTCGTTCCTTCGTTTCACGGGTATGTTCGTGAATTTTGATTCGCCCGGCTTCATAGTCCGCAACTGAAAATGTGGCGACTAAGCCTGTTTGCTGACGTTCGTTCCGGGTCAATCGATATACGTAAAATCCACTCGGACGAACCGTCAGCTCGTCTTCGTATAGACGTTCTAGCTCCTGACGAGCACGCTTTCCCCAGTCTTCGAGTGAGAGGTTTGCTTGAAGAGCTTCTGGCTTATCTACCTTCAAAAATGATTTCGGTTGCTCAGCGATGACCGCCTTCGCTTCTTCTACAGAAACGACGTCATACGGATCTGCGGCAACTTCTTTAGCGTGTACGGGCATGTATGGGCTGAACGGTTTAAATACGACCATAAGATCCTCCTTAAAATTCTCGGACGCGAATGACGCCCTTGATGTCATACAATGCATGAATCGATAACGGTTCATGTTCGTTGTTGTCTAAATCAATCAATGTATAGGCCATCTCGCCTCGGCTACGGTTGATCATGTTATCGATGTTCAGTCCATGTGAGGCGAGCTCTCCCGTAATTTGTCCGACCATGTTCGGCACATTTTGATGCAAAATCGCGAGGCGACGTTTGCCGGTATACGGAAGTTCCGCATTTGGGAAGTTGGCGGACGAACGGATGTTACCGGTCTCCAGATATAATTTGAGTGTCTCGACGGCTTGGATGGCACAATTGACCTCTGATTCCTTTGTCGAGGCACCGAGATGAGGCAACGCCATCACTTGAGGATGTCCGATGAGCGAGTGTCGAGGGAAGTCGGTGATGTATAGTCCGACGTGATGATGGAATGCTTCAACTAAATCAGCATCCTTCACGAGCTCCCCACGCGCGAAATTCAAAACGGTCATCCCTGGCTTCATCCGCTCGAACCAACTCCGGTCGATACTGAAGCGCGTCTCTTTCGTCAGCGGCATATGAATCGACAAGAGATCAACAGACCCTAGAACCTCACTCAAATGCTTGGCGCGTGTGACGTGTTTTGAAATATTCCAAGCGGCATCAACCGAGAGATGGGGATCATATCCGATGACATCGACCCCAAGTTGGAGAAGGTCATTGGCAAGTGAAGCCCCAATGGCCCCAAGCCCGATGATTCCTACTTTCTTCCCCCGTAACTCGGCCCCGAGGAACTGCCGTTTCTGTTGCTCCATCGCTTCTTCTAACTGAGATTGTGACTCGGTCGCCTGTTCATTTACCCAGTTTAAACCTTTGACAATCGGTCTGACCGAGAGGATCATACTGGCCAGGACGAGTTCTTTCACCGCATTCGCATTCGCGCCAGGAGTATGAAACGCCACGATTCCTTGTTTTGCCAGTTGATCAAGCGGGAGATTGTTGACACCGGCACCCGCCCTTGCGATGGCGAGCAGATGGGGTGGAATCGCTTCATCGTGCACGTTATGACTTCTCAGTACCCAGGCGTGAGCTTCAGACCCGCTGCAGCGATTTGGTTAAATGTTTTGATGTGATACATGGTTTTCCTCCTCAAATGCTCTCATGACGTCGACAAGGCGCACAGCACCTTCTTTTGGCATCGCGTTATAAAGACTCGCCCTTAAACCACCGACGGAACGGTGACCGCCGAGTTCGAGTAATCCGCGTTCAAGGGCAAATTGTTGAAAACCCTTGTCTCGATTACGGTCTCCCGTCGTGAACGGGATGTTCGTCAAGGAACGGCGTTCTCCCGACACGAGAGAAGAAAATAGATTTGAATGTTCAAGGAACGAATAGACCGCATCGCTTTTTTCACGATTCATCCGCTCCATCGCCTCGACGCCCCCTTGATCTTCGACCCACTTGAGGACACGTTCTGCCGTATACATACTGAACGTCGACGGCGTATTGAATAACGTATCGACATGAGACCCGTAATGAAGATAACTTGGTAGCTCCATCGACTGAATCAAGTCGCGACGTATAATGACGACCGTCAGTCCTGCTGGTCCAATATTTTTCTGCGCCCCCGCATAAATTACACCGAAGCGCTCAACGTCGATCTGCTCGGCAAGAATATTCGAAGAGGCATCCGCAATGAGTGGGACATCCGTTTCGGGTATAGTCGTAAATCGGGTTCCTTCAATCGTATTGTTTAACGTCACATGTAGATAGTCGACATCTTGAGCGAGTTTCGGTTCAAATGACATCCCACCCGCCTCATCTATGAGCGGATGGATGACCTCGACCTGCCCGAAGTGCCTAGCATCTTCCATCGCTTTTTTAGACCAAATCCCTGTATCGACATAGGCGAATCGATTTCGATTCCGTAAATTCATCGGGATCATGGAAAATTGCAGTGTCGCCCCACCTTGCAACCAAAGAACGGCATAGTTCTCAGGAATATGCATGAGTCTTCTGAGTCTTGCCTCGAGCGAGTCGACCACTTGTTGGAATGAATCTGAACGATGACTCGTTTCGATGATCGAGACCCCTTCATATTCGAATGTCAGCAGATGTTGTTGAATCTCTTGCATCACTTCTTTTGGTAGCATGCCGGGACCCGCAGAGTATGTATACGTCGACACGGTGTTTCCTCCTCTTTTGTCTGTCTAAGGGTGTACTCTTCCTTAAGCGAAGTGCCATTTCCTGCCTAAACAAAAAAATCACCCCGATTCGAACATCAGGGTGATTCAATCCAATTATTCTTCGTCCATCGATAGAACGGACATGAACGCTTCTTGCGGGACTTCGACAGACCCGACCATCTTCATGCGCTTCTTACCTTCTTTTTGTTTCTCAAGGAGTTTCCGCTTACGCGAGATGTCTCCCCCATAACATTTAGCCAAAACGTTTTTACGAAGTGCTTTGATTGTCGAACGTGCGACAATTTTTGTTCCGACGGCAGCTTGTACCGGAACTTCGAACTGCATCCGTGGGATGAGTGCTTTCAACTTCTCGACAATCACTTTTCCGCGCTCATACGCAAAATCACGGTGAACGATGAAGCTGAGGGCATCGACCACTTCGTTGTTGAGCAAGATGTCCATCTTCACGAGACGTGATTGACGATAACCGATCAACTCATAATCGAGAGACGCATACCCTTTCGTGCTCGACTTCAATTGATCGAAGAAGTCATAGACGATTTCACTCAATGGAATCTCATACGTGATTTTGACGCGTGTCGTGTCGATATACTGCATATCGATGAACGTCCCACGTTTCTTCTGGCAAAGTTCCATGATGGCCCCGACATAATCGTTCGGTGTCATGACGGCCGCTTTGACGTAAGGTTCTTCGATCGATTCCACTTTTTGTTGTTCCGGCATCTTCGATGGGTTATCAACGTGGACGACTTCTCCTGAAGTTGTCGTCACGTGATAGATAACCGATGGTGCCGTCGTGATCAAGTCGATCCCGAACTCACGCTCAATCCGTTCTTGGATGATTTCCATGTGAAGCATCCCTAGGAATCCACAACGGAAGCCGAATCCGAGTGCTTGTGACGTCTCAGGTTCAAACTCGAGCGCGGCATCAGAAAGTTGAAGCTTTTCGAGTGCCTCACGAAGGTCGTTGTAGTTGGCTGCATCGATTGGATACAATCCACAGTACACCATCGGATTCATTTTACGGTAACCCGGAAGCTGACTCGTGGCAGGATTTTTCGCAAGTGTGATTGTATCCCCGACACGAACATCTCCGACTGTTTTGATTGATGCAGAAAGTGTTCCTACATCACCGACGTTCAATTCTTTGACCGAGACAGGCTTCGGTGTCGATACACCGAGGTCCGTTACTTCGAACGTCTTCCCGGTAGCCATCATCTGAACTTTATCTCCTACTTTGACCGAACCATTGACGATTCGAATCGATGCGACGACACCACGGTAGGCATCATAGTACGAGTCGAAGATCAAGGCTTGTAACGGTTCTGACGGATCACCTGTCGGAGGTGGAACAAGTTCGACGATTTGCTCGAGAATCTCTTCGATTCCAATCCCTGCCTTGGCAGAAGTCGGGACCGCATCGCTCGCGTCGAGACCGATGACGTCTTCAATCTCTTGACGGACGCGATCGACATCCGCTGACGGCAAGTCGATCTTATTGATGACCGGAATAATTTCGAGGTCGTTATCGAGTGCTAAGTAAACGTTCGCAAGAGTTTGCGCTTCAATTCCTTGTGCCGCATCGACGACGAGAATTGCACCTTCACATGCCGCAAGCGAACGCGACACTTCATACGTGAAGTCGACGTGTCCTGGCGTGTCAATCAAGTGAAGAATATACTCTTCTCCGTCTTTTGCCGTATAGTTCAATTTAACAGCGTTCAATTTAATTGTAATCCCACGCTCACGCTCTAAATCCATCGCGTCAAGCGTCTGCTCTTTCATCTCACGAGCCGTGAGTGCACCAGTTTTCTCAAGAATCCGGTCAGCGAGTGTCGACTTTCCATGATCGATGTGAGCGATAATCGAAAAGTTACGAATCTTCTTCTGACGATTCTCTAATTCTTGTTTATTCATATATGGGTTCACCTATCCTTCTCATGCATACCGTGTCATTATATCAAAATCCTAAAGTAATGTGTACGACCTACTACAACAATACCACATATAGTTTTCAGAATAATCATCAAGTGGTTGCTTTTCATATAACCGTTTGCTACAATTGTGCTTGTTCTGTTGAATGATTACTTGAAGTAATAAGAACATACACTTTCTTGTTTCAGGAGGTGACAAACAATGGCAAACATCAAATCAGCAATCAAACGTGCAAAAACTTCTGAAAAACGTCGTGTTGCGAACTCTCAAGAGAAAGCGGCAATGCGTACAGCAGTAAAACGTGTTGATGCTCTCGTACTTGAAGGAAACAAAGAAGCTGCTCAAGAAGCTTTCGTCCTCGCTACGAAGAAGCTCGACAAGGCTGCATCAAAAGGCCTTATCCACAAAAACAAAGCAGGTCGTGATAAATCACGCCTCGCAGCTCGTATCGCTGCTCTCTAATTAGAGACCAAACGAAACAG
>NZ_JAPEHX010000006.1:0-61647 GCF_028823655.1 Exiguobacterium sp. B2(2022)
TTGTCTTATGATGCAGATCGGTCGTTGAGCCATTCTCCGACGCGACGGAACGTATCCGTCCGAGGAGGTGCTTCACTTCGGCTGAATGTATGGTAGTCAATCTCTGACACGTATCGAATCAATCGGATGAGCGAGAAGGCGAAAGCAATCGTACAGCCAATCGCAAAACTGAGCCCATAACTGTCCGGTCCGAGTGGAAGAAGCAAATAAGTCAGTCCCGCGTTCATCGTGATGAAGAGAGCCGATGTATACGCCGCTCCCTTATGGTCTTCAAAGTAGAGCAACACGAGCGTGAGGACAAGGACCATCGCGTTTGAGAACGCGCCAATCGTCGTCATTTGGAAGACGTCCCGAATTTCAGGCGAGAGCCCGAGCAGTGGGAACAAGACAGCTGCGAAGATGACGAAAAGGAGTGAGACAAGCCCTTGGTTCCGGAACAGACGCTGCAGCTCCTGTCGTAAGACGAGTAACATCGCCGCCTTCGACCGTTGGATCTGTTGATACGTCCCACCTTCATTCACATATCCGTAAAACACGCGATACCGCTCATAAAAACGCGTCTCGACCGACACGACGAAAATCGTCATCGTCGGGATGATCGTCAAATACGACAAGAAGATGGCCGTGTCATAGATTGGATGATAACGGAACGTATCGAGATGCACGCTCCCCCCTTCTGCGAACCAGATGATCCACGTCCCGACCCAAATCCCGATGTTGTACAGGAAGCTCGTCCAAAACAGCGCCGGATAACGGTCGAAATAGCGATAAAACGAGAATTGACCGACCGTGCTCCGATTCGGGAACGTGAGGAGCATCGACGTGAACAAACCGAACAACGTGACAATCAGACCGAGCGTCATACTCGCCGTCAAGGCGAAACTCTTCATATAGGACTCCGTCAAATACGCCATCAAGAACTGGTCGGTGATGATGATTGCCGCTACCGCGACGACCCCACCGGCAACGAAGCTATAAGCGACCGCCTGATAAAACTTGGCCGCGCTCAGGAACAAGAAGTGTACCCAGATCAAGTTGACCGTCATGAACAAAATGAACGCCAACGCGTTCAATAATGCTGGGAGCTCAGAGAACGACAGGAAGACGGCGAACAACACCGAGGCGATGGCGACGGTCGTCTTCATCATGCCGATGAACGCCGGGAAGATGTCTTCGTACCGTTTCTCATAGAAACAGTCTGCCAAGTATCTCGTGACGACGAGCTGCTGCACGCCGAGCACGACTTGAGAAAAGATGAAGCTATACGAGACGATCAAGTTGAACGTCGTCCGTTCCTCAAGCGTGGCAATCGACAGGTAACTCGTCAACCACTGCATGAGCGCGATCGTAACGATGACGATGAGCCACGGTCCGGACGTGACGAGACCGGCAAAGGCGTACGCTTTAATACGTGAGGAAAAATAGTCTTCTTGGAACAGCTGTTGTAACTTAAACCCGATGCCCGCCATATGCCGCTCTCCTTTCTTCATATAGATGTAAGTACGCATCGATGAACTGGTCGGTGCGATAGTATGTCTCGACGCGCTGCTGCCCGTTTCGTCCGAGTCGGCGCGCGTCTTCCCGGTTCTGATGGAACCAGACGCAACGTTCCGCGATTCGGCGCGGATTGACCGGTGGGACGACGAATCCGGCCGGACCGAACGGCTCGTCCGGTCGCCCGTTCACGAGCTCCGCACAGGCCCCGACGTCCGTCACGATCCACGGGACGCCTGCGGCCATCCCTTCAAGTACGGCGAGGGGTTGTCCTTCCGAGATGCTCGTCAAGAGACAGACGTCGAATTCAGGCAAGTGTTTGCGGATGTCGACCTTCCCGACCAAGAAGACGGCTTGTTCGAGCTCGAGTTGACGGATGAGCGCTTCACACTCGGCCGCATATTCTTTGTCCTCATCGAGTGGCCCCATGATGGTCAACTCGAACGGGATGAGCATGTCTTGTAAGAGTTTCGCCGCATAGATCATCGTCTTAATATCTTTGATCGGGACGACGCGGACGATGGCGCCGATGCGGAGCTTCTCTCCCCCTGCCACGTGACCGAGTGCCGACAAGCCTGTCACATCGATCCCATTCGGAATGATACTCAACTTCTCGACCGGTGCACCGAGCTGACGTTGCAACTCACCGTTTCGTTCAAACAGTGTGATGACGTCATCCGCTGTCCGGTACGCTTCCCGGGAAATATGGTGGAAGAACTGGATCCAGTGCGAACGGAACTCTGGTGGAATCCATGCCGCCTGCAACAGTTCCTCTTCCCGCTCACGCGAGTAGATGCCGTGCTCGGTTAAGAGAAACGGAATGTTTTGGCGCTCTTTCATCGCACTCGCAATCAATCCCGCATAACCCGTCGACGCGGAATGGATGAGGTCGACTTGCGGTAACTCGGCTTGCAGGAGGTCGAGGACGGGTGCATACATGCTGCGCCACATCCAGAAGTAGTCGATGAACGAACCGGCCTGCCCTTCTTCTTGATAGCTCTCCGTCACGAGTTGATAGAAGAGACGGCTCGAGAAGAACTGTTCCGGTGTCCCGATTTGTGACGCTAACATCGGGTAGATCGACGATTCGACTTGACCGAATGTCATCCACGTCTTGATCCGGTCACGCTCTTCTTGCGTCAACGCTTCCGGACGACGTTTCCGGGTCGCGCGCTGATTGAGGGCGAGCGTGGTCACACCCGTGACGTTCTCCGGTAACGTATATTTATAATCCGCCTCAGACTTCGGGTTTGGCATGATCGAGATGATTTCAAACTCATGCATCGGCATTTGTTGCATCAGCATGTGTACCCAGCTCGACACGCCTCCGCTCACATACGGATAACTCCCTTCGACGACAATTCCAATCTTCATGGGCGCGCTCCTTCCAATATCGGGAGACGAACAGACGTCTCTTTTAGTTCAACTTGATATAACGTACCGCTCTCATCGAACGGTCTGACTGCGCCAAACGCGAAATTTCCTGTATCCAACCGTTTCCCTGGCTCGACTCGGACGAGTAGCGTCGACGGGACAGGCAGTTGCTGGGCGTTGATGTCAATCGTGTCGTTCGTGTAGGCTACGTCGATTTGTGCATCTTGATACAGCTTATATTTTCGATACGCATCATACTGGCTCAACCCTTCGAGATGTGGATACTTCGCATAGAGTGTCTGGAATAGTCCTTCAAACGACTCTTTCATGATGCCCCATCCTTTTCCTTTCGAACGGTATTCATCTAACACATCATCCGGGTGAATAAAGTGCGAGACGAGTCCGAAGTTGGCGACGGCGTCGATGACGACGAACAGGTCATCCGGCGTCTCGTTGTATCCGCTCGACACGCGCGGGAAATCATATAAATTCGGATAGACCGGGTCCGGTCCGAACTCTTGAATGTAACTTCCTTTACTCGCATCCCCGCTATAGAGCCCGGCGACGATCAATCCGTCCTCGAACTTCTCGTTCAGCACGCTCAGTCCCGACTGTCCGATGATGTTCGATGGTGGGACGTAGCTCCGAATTTGTTCATTCGGCATATAATAATCGAACGCCTCGACGACACGGTCGACGGCCGAACGCATGGCGTCTTTGCTCTCCCATTTCGTATAGCCGAGCTCGGGGTCCATCACCTCGTCACCCATGACGAGTGGCTGGTGGTTGAAGCCGTGAAGACCGACTTCCCCGTTCGTCTGTAGCAACCCTCGGCCATATTCGAGCATCGGTGCACGAATCTTCTCAATGAGTTGTTCGGTCGTCTCTTCGTTCGTCGCTTTATAACTGCCGATCAAGAAGCCCGAATACGTGACGTCATAGTCCTCACCGATTTGTTTCATATCTTTCCACCATACTTCGGAGAAGAATTCTTTAATGGAGAGGTCATACTCTTCCGTGATGACGGGATTCGAGTTACTCGGCACCGGTGCCGGGAAGTCGTCGAGATGGACGATTTTGATGCCTGCTTGCGGCATGACGAACGCCGGGAACAACATCGACAACGACTGCACCATCAGACCTCGTGAGTTCTTATCTGTCAGGGACGTCGTATTCCAAAACATCACCTCTCCCTGACCGTATGAAGATTGCCACAAAATCGGTTCGTCTTTCGCCGAGATAAGGACATTTGTCTCATCTTTCAGCTCAACATCGGCGATACTATGGACGAAGAGCCCTGAGTCTTGTGGCAAGTCGACATAGCCAGGGAAGATTTCTTTCTCGAACACCAATCCATTGATGCCGTCCTTGAAGTCCCCGAAATCAGTGACGCCGATGAGGTCGGCCCACTCCTGATCGATGAAACGACCGGCGACATAAAGGCGTCCCCCCTTCTCAACAAACGACCGAATCGTTTCATACGGCCATGACTTTGTATTTTCCCCACTGACAACGAGGACGTGCTGCGGAGAAGGCTCGATTGCGGCAATCTCCTCTGCCTCGATGGACGTGTATGGCAACTTCGCGTAGTCGAGCGCGTATTTCAAGTTGTTCAAGACGGACGTCGACAAGTCGTCCTCGTTTTGATGGATATAGATTTGAGCCGGTGTCCCTTCCACTGCTCTCACCTCGCCTGCGAGTGTCGTGAACGCCTTCGGCTCATGTGCTTCTTGTGGGATGAGCCGGTGACCGTAGTCGAGTCGTAAAAACTGGACGACGACAATCATCGCGATGATCAGAGAGAACAAGGACGCGAGATACGTCGTAATCGATTTATTCATGTGTTTGCACCTTCTAACTGTTGAATGACAAAGCGATAATCTTCTGGAACGTCTCGTAGGTCGAGGTGTTGATGGAGCCGATCGAGGATTGGACGTAACGATGCCCAGTCCCCATCGCTCATATGGTGTTCAATGAGCATGATATAGCCGTCCGGTACTTCCGGATGATACAACGTGAGCGCTTCCGCCAACCGTTCCCCTGTCTCGACGTCACCTGCTTGGAACGATAGACGGGCTTTCGTGCGTAAATAGGTCTCATCCGTCGCATCGTGTTCTCCTAGTTGTTCAAGATGGAACATGGTCCGTTGCTGGATGCGGGCTTTCATATCCTCGTCCAAGAGACCGCTCTCGAAAAAGGAGACGCCCGTCTCGATGACGGGATAAATCGTCTCCGGTCGTTCCGGGTTCACTTGCGCGATGCGTTGCTTGAACATCAAATCGTATCGGTCGAACAACGTGTTCCGGACGGTCGCGGCATAGTGGACCGTTTCCGTATCTTCATGCTCGAGACCTAAATGTAAGTATTCTTCTGTGTTCATAAGCGGTGTCGACATGAGTTGCGTGATCGACTGTTTCCGCTTCTTCCCGTCCATCTGCAAGGCTTCCGCCAATGGGACGAGGTCTAAATCTTCTTTTGCCTGTTGCTGTAAGCGCTCCAAGTTGACCGTGTCGAAGTTGATATATTCGTCATAATCAAGAAGCGTCTTCGATGAGGCGAAACGACGGGCAACCCCATATGCGATCAACCCGAACAGTTCCCCGATGATCGGGACGACGGCACTGACGAGAAAAATGGAGAGCCAGACGCCTTTCTCGGCCGCATCCACTCTCGGTCGGACGACGAGTCGGTAGATAACGAAAAGAACTCCGGCATGAAGGAGAAAGAACAAGAGAATCATCCATCCGGTCATAGGCGTTTCCCACCTTTCACATAGAACACATGCTCGATCCGCTCTTTGAATCGTTCCGCCGACTCAATCGGTGTGCCCGGGAGAAGGAAGTGAAGGACACGTTCCTCTTCGTCATATCCGATGACGTCGATCTCCCGCATCGATTGACGGAGGATGAGCTCGATTTCAATGAGTGACAAGTCGACGCCTTCGACTGGGATCGTGACCGTGCTGTATGGTTGGTCATACTGTTCATGGCGCAACACTTGCTGTGCGACTTTTTGTTCGAACGCGTCCATGCGGAACATGCGCGTCCCGTCGACGAGCTGATCGCTGACGAGCATCCATTCGAGCGCATCCGCCTTCTCGATCCGTGTGCCGGCCCAGTCGAGGACGAGTTTCATCATGTTCATCTCGTGACTGCGCAACCGAAGAATGTCAATCTCATGGACAATTAACACTTCTTTCACCGTTCCCTCATAACAGATCGGGGCGACGAGAAGGGGTCCTTCGACTTCATCGGCCAACCGAATCGTCGGTTTTTGGGTCTGGAACATCCGTGCGAAGATGCCTTGCTCCGAATCAATGAAGAGCGTCTGTGGCAAACGTTCGACATCCCCCGAACGTACATGAAGACGAAGCGTCCGGCGTGACGTATCGACGTGGTAGAGGGCGAGCTGTCGCGCCCGGAACACGCGTGTAAACGTCCCGATCAAATGGTCACGTACCAAGTCTGTCGCGTCCTGGTCGAGCTGAAGACCGACCTCATAGATTCTTGAGAGTGTATACGTCGAATCGAGCACCCGCTTCCGCATCTCTCCTTGTGATTCTTGGAGTTGCTGCACCGTCTGCTTCAACTGTTCGTTCTCATCGACCACCTCTTCCTGACGGATATGGGACTGAAGACGCCGGCGCTCAAGGCGACGAAGAAGTGAAGCAAAATCCACGCGAGTTCGTTCGTATCGTAAAGGAATAAGAGCAAATCTGTCCCTTCCATCAGAAGGAATGAAAAATGATATAGACTCGTCAATGTGAAACTGACGAACGCCCCGAGTAGGCCGTAGCGAAGCGAGAAGAGAAGGATATAAAAAATTAACGGGTCAATCGCCCATTCTGACAAAGAAAGACTAAACGTATAGTCCAAAATGCCGATAAGTAAAATAGTCACAATCATTTCAATCCATTTGATTGATGTGCGATGTTGGGTATAAATCATAGTGTCACTCATTCCTTTACGTGGTATTTTATTAAGTAGTAGGACATTCGATGGATTGTTCGACCAAAAATTTCATATCGAGACGGGCAAACTTACTGAAAAGTAAGGGCGCAAAGACATGGGTCGTCGATCTTTCGAGATACCGATCGCCAGTCTGCAATAGCCGCAGCCGCTCTCTGATAACTATCAGGAGGGTTTTTTTATGGGTATTTTCTCAGCCAAACGTATCGTCAGCCTCTGTTGTGCTTTCGTTGTCGGATTCGCATTATGGACACCACATCAAGCGGTCGCCAAAGCGAGCAACCCGCTCGCAAACGTCGAGTCGTACAAGATTTATTATGATATGCCGAGTAAAAGCAAGATCAAAAAGATGCAACAATATGACCTCGTCATCATCGAGCCTGTTTATTATACTGCAGCTCAAATCAAAGAGTTACAAAAATTCGGTACGAAAGTGTACGGCTACATCAATACGATGGAAGCTGACAATTGGAACGTCGACTTCATCAAGCAGATGAACGAATCGGACTTCTTCCACCGTAACGGACAACGTGTCCATTATGCGGAGTGGGATTCTTATTTGGTCGACATGACGTCGACGCACTATCGTGAGCTATTGACGCGTGAAGTGGAGAAACAAATTGTCGCGAAAGGATTAGACGGAGCGTTCTTAGATACTGTCGGCAACATCGACAACGAGCATTCGGAACAACCAACCATCTTGAAAGCACAGCGTGACGGGATGAGTCAGTTCATGAAGACGATCAAGGCCAACCACCCTACCCTTTCTCTCATTCAAAACTGGGGATTTGCGACACTGAAGACGTATACGTATCCGTATGTGGATGGTGTCATGTGGGAAAGCTTCAACTATACGACGATTTCGAAAGACCAATGGTCAAAAGACCGCATCCAAGAATTGCGTGACCTCGATGCGCGATACGGCATCAAGGCGTTGACGGTATCTTCAAAACAACGTCCGAAGAGTGCCGCATACGCGGAACAAAACGGATTCATTCATTTCCACTCAAACGCCACGTTAGATTATAATAAATTCTGACTTTCATTTACCTGATTGTACAAGTATCTGGTAGTTTCTACAACGAAAATACTTTAAAAAAACATCCTACGGGTTTGCCTTCTTTATCGGCAAATTCGTAGGATGTTTTGATGAAATCCTTTGATTCAACGGTTATTAATCATGCATCAAGCGGATGTGACCGTCCGGCTCTTGATAAATCACGTGTTCTTGTGACAGTTCCGTCGGGGAACGGACCCCTGCGGCGGCCGTCATATTATACAGTCCTTCCCGAAGCGAGATGATATAGTTCGTGACCCGAAAGCTCTTCTCGTCGACGACAAGAGCACGCTGCAGTTTCGGGTCGGTCGTCGCGACACCGACCGGGCAACGGTTCGTATGACACACCTGCGCCTGGATACAGCCGACGTTGAACATGAGCCCGCGGGCGATGTTGACGAGGTCGGCACCGAGGGCGAGGGCAATCGCCACCTTGTCCGCCGTGATGAGTTTCCCCGAGGCGAACAGTTTGATCCGGTCCCGAAGACCATGCTCGATCAAGAGGCGATGGACGTATGGAAGTGCCGCTTTCAGTGGCAACCCGACCGTATCGGCGAGTTCCTGGTACGTCGCCCCCGTCCCGCCTTCACTCCCGTCAATCGTGATGAAGTCCGGTACGATTTGAGACGTCGCCATCTCTTCAACAAGCGATTCCATGTCCTGTATATTGCCGACGACGAGCTTGATGCCGACCGGCTTCCCACCGATTTCACGCAACTTTTCGATGAAGCCCAACAGTTCCCTATGCGTCTGAAACTCGGAGAATCGGTTCGGACTGTCGATGGTCTCCCCGACACGCACGTGGCGGATACGGGCGATCTCCTCGGTCACTTTCGAGCCATCGATATGTCCCCCACGCGTCTTCGCCCCTTGTGCTAGTTTCAGTTCGAACGCCTTCACTTGCGGGAGTGCGCTCTTCTGTTTGAACGCTTCCACCGAGAACGCCCCGTCTTCGTCCCGGACACCAAACAGTGCCGGACCGATTTGACAGATGATGTCGACATTCCCTTTCAAATGATAGTCCGAAAGACCACCTTCCCCTGTGTTCATCCATGTCCCACCCGCACGGCCGAGCCCGATCGAGAGAGCCGTGATCGCCTTGTCGCCGAGCGAACCGAAGCTCATCGCCGACTGTCCGACGAGGCCGCGGACGTAGAACGGCTCCCGACACGTCTCTTTCCCGATGATGATGGTATCTTCTTCTGTTAATAAGTATGGGGAGATGTCTCGTTCGACGAGATGCTCTTTTCGGGTGAAGAGGTTATCTTCATCGAGTTCATACACCCACGTCGACACTTTTGTTGAATTGTCGATGCGTAGTTCATTCCGATTTGTCGGGTACAATGCGTTTTGAAGGTAGAACCCGCCCGCTTCAAAGTCTCGCTCCGAGCCGAATCCGATGATGCGCGACTTATATTTCCCGGCAATGACAGCCGCCTCGTATTCGTTCCGCGAGAACGGTTTCGCCTCGTTGTCGTTCAAGAACAAATATTGCCGAAGTTCCGGACCCATCTTCTCGAACATATAGCGCAGTTTTCCGAGAATCGGGAAGTTACGGAGGACAGAGTGCTCACGCTGGTTTCGGTCACGTCGCCACAAGTAAAACAGAAGTAGCGGTGGAGCTGTCATCATCATCAATAAGAGCACAAGCAAGATGGTCAACATCGATGTATTGAGTGACACGGTCTCTCCTCCTTTTCACTAGACGAAAAACACCCTGTCGCAAACGGAACAGGATGTCATCAGTCGCTCGGGATCGTGACCCCGTCAAATTGTTCATTTCGGCACAGCGTGATCGCCTGCATCGCTAGTTTATAGTCCTCTTCCGGCAAGGCGATCAATTCGGTCGGAAGGACCCATTCTTTTGAGTTATACAAGTGAATGACGAGTTTGGCGAGTACAAACTCTCGTTTATCGAACGTGTTGTCATCGATGATTGTGGAGGTTCGAATCTTCCCAGCTTCGAGGTCTATATAAGGAAGCAAACATTCTCGGATATGCGAATGACCCGCAAGTACATATAGCGCGGCGAAGTATTCGCGACTGGTACTGCCAGGATCCGTAAGTCGTTGTGCTAACCGTTTGAACTCGTTGTAGTGGTCGGAAGATAAAAAATCAATATGGTTCATCGGTCCACCTTCTCTCTCTAAGCCTCGCTTTGCCCTCAGAGTTTATAATTTCCACCTTTTTGTAGAAGTTAACCCTGTTTTCTTTAGATTCGGCGCATTGAAATCGCCTCACGCATCTGCTGGAGAGACGCACGTGCCACGTCCCCACGTCGCATCATGACAGCTGTAAACAAGGCATCGATCAAGCTGAGCTCCGCGATGCGGGAAGCGAGTGCCTCTGAGCGGAACGCCGTCTCTTGGGACACGGTATAGAGCGACACGTCTGCAATCTTCGAGAGCGGTGATTTCGCATAGTTCGTGATGGCGACCGTCGGGACACCCTTTTCTTTTAGGAGTTTGGCGATATCGAGCGTTTCCTTAGAAGCCCCGGAATGCGAGATGACGACGGCGACGTCGTCTGTCGTCAATTGCGAGGCCGACATGAGCTGCATATGCGACTCGAGGATGGCGCTCACTTGAAGCCCGCTTCGGACGAACTTATGATAGGCGTCTAACGCGACGACCGCTGACCCACCACTCCCAAAGAATTCGATGCGGCGTGCCCCGAGGAACAGCTCGACGGTTTTCTCCAGAGAGTCTCCTTCTAAAATCTGACGCGTCGACTCGATTGTCTTCCCGTTCGTCGAAAAAATTTTCTCTGCAATTTCAAGCGCCGTATCCGTCTCCGTGATATCTTCATGGATGTCCTGAAGTGGTGCGACGACATCCGAGGCGAGCGCGATTTTTAGCGCCTGATAGCCTTTAAAACCGACACGCTGACAAAAGCGGAACACGGTCGATTCGGCGACGTCGAGGTCATCTGCCACTTGATTAATTGTATGGTGAATGATTTGTTCTGGTTGTTTTAAGATGTAGTCGGCAATACGCTGTTCTTTCTTACTCAGTGTCGAATAGGCGCCACGGATGCGGGCCGTCCCGTTCATCGTTTCCATCAAGAATCACCCTTTCTCTTCTTCACTTAACGATACCGTTTCGAAAAAAATTCCGCAATGTGTGATTCGTCTAAAAGATTGACCCACCTTACAAAACGGGGCAGGAAGTGCGATTCTGGAATATGCTACTCTAATAAAGCACTTTTCAATTCATTCACTCATTGAACCATTTGAAATCGAAAGGACTGTTTCGAATCGAACATCACCTCAGTAGCTCGTACAACTTACCACTCGTCATTCTTTCCATCGCTGTTGCCATCTTCGCTGCAGGTGTCGCCCTCGATATTAGCAGTCGTTTGAAATATGCGAAATACGCCTCACGGTTCAGTTGGGTCGCAGCCGGCGCCTTCAGTCTCGGGCTTGGTATTTGGGCGATGCACTTTATCGGCATGCTGGCATTCCACCTAAACGATGACGTGACGTATCACCTCGGCATCGTCTTGTTGTCGATCGTACCGGCCGTCGTCGCCTCCGGGCTCGCCTTCTGGATCATCAGCCATCCGGAGACACGACCGACGCAACTCGTCTTTTGTGCCTTCTTGATCAGTGTCGGGGTCGTCTCGATGCACTACATCGGGATGGAAGCGATGCAGATGAACGCCATCCTCACGTATGACCCGATCATGTGGATCGCTTCTGCACTTGTTGCTTATGTAGCATCGCTCGTCGGACTGTACATCCTCTTTTATATCCCGAACGTCTCGCGATTCCATTGGCGCCGTCTCGCCAGTTCGGTCTTGATCGGTGTCGCCGTATCAGGGATGCACTACGTCGGGATGGGCGCGGCACAGTTCACCCCGACAGAAGGAGTCAGCAAGTCGATGAGCGGTTATGCGGTCGATAGCACCCTCCTCGCCTACGTCATCGCAGCGAGCGTCATGACCTTGTTCGTGATCATGTACATCTCACTGAGAACGGCGTCACAGCTCGAGGCAAAATCGGAAGAACTCGAACTGAAGTTTGAATCGATCATCGAATCGGCATCGGATGCCATCATCGTCGCCGACCATAACCGTGTCATTCTCCAGTGGAATCACGGGGCGACCGATTTGTTCGGATATACGTATGACGAGATGATCGGACAGTCGATTGTCGCCATCATCCCGGAACGATTCCGTGACGCGCACGAGCGCGGCATGCAACGATACGAGAAGACGGGTGAGAAACGCGTCATCGGTCAGACGGTCGAGCTCATCGGCTTACGAAAAGACGGTGTCGAAGTGCCAATCGAGATGTCGCTCGGAACGTGGAAGACGGACAAAGGCATCTTCTTCAGTAGCATCATCCGTGACATCAGTGAACGGAAACGAATCGAGGCACAAATCAACGACCTCGTCTATTTGGACCCGCTCACCGGACTCCCGAACCGTCGCTTGTTCAGCGACCGACTCGATGCGCTACTCGGTCAGTCCCAGCAAGAACCGTTCGCCTTGTACTATATCGACCTCGACAACTTCAAAGTCATCAATGACCGCTTCGGTCACTCGATCGGCGATCAATTTTTGAAGCAAGTGACGACCCGGATCCAGTCAACGATTCAAAAGTCGGACACGCTCGCCCGTCTCGGTGGAGATGAGTTCATCATCTTGTCACCGCATACGAAAAGTAACCTTGCGGCCCATCGTGCTCAAGAGTTGATCAACGTCCTCCATCCCCCATTCGAACTCGAGAACGAGGAAGTGTTCACCGGTGCTTCGATCGGGATCAGTCTTCACCCGTCCGACGGGGATACGGCAGAAGATTTAATCAAAAACGCCGACATCGCCATGTATCGGGCGAAGGCTGACGGCAAGAACGGCTATCAGTTCTTCACGAACGAATTGAACGAGTCCGTATCCCGTCGCTCGAACTTGTCGATGGCACTCCGTAAAGGAATCGGGCGTGGCGAGTTCACCGTCCACTATCAACCGCAAATCCAGTTGGAGACGGAAATGGTCATCGGCATGGAGGCGCTCGTCCGTTGGCACCATCCGGAACTCGGGATGATTTCTCCTGGTGAGTTCATTCCAATCGCCGAAGAGACGGGAAGCATCCACCGTCTCGGTGAGTTCGTCTTGAATGAGGCGTGTCGCCAAAACAAGGCGTGGCAAGATGCGGGCATCCACCCGTTTCGGGTCGCCGTCAACATTTCGGCCATTCAGTTCGCTCAAAAAGACTTGCCGGAAGTCGTCAGCCGCGCACTCGACGCATCAGGTCTCGACGCAAAGTATTTAGAACTCGAGTTGACAGAGAGCGTCATCCAGAGTGCGGACCGTGCTATCGAGACGATGCACGAGCTCGTCGCCCTCGGTGTCCATCTCTCGATCGATGATTTCGGGACGGGCTACTCGTCTCTCAGCTACTTGAAACTGTTCCCGATCGATACGCTGAAGATTGACCAACATTTCACGAAGAACATTGAAAGTGACGAGAAGGATGCGGCCCTCGTCAAAACGATCATCCGCATGGCGCATGAGCTTGATTTGAACGTTATCGCGGAAGGCGTCGAGACGGAGAATCAAGTCGCTTTCCTAAAAGCCGAATCGTGTAACCAGGCACAAGGATATTTCTACAATCGTCCTTTGCCTGCGGAAGAGATTGAAGTCTTCTTCCAGCAATATAAGAAAGCATCATCAAGTTGATTCGTTCGACCTCCATAACGGGGGTCGAATTTTTGTCGTAAAAACGAAAAAAATTCCGTGATTTGACTTGTAAATCGAATTTATTTTGATATGATGAATCTAGAGACGGAAAAAAATTCTTTTTCAGGGGTGACGATATGGAAATTGGTTTGATTGGTTTAGGAAAAATGGGGTACAATTTGGCACTTAACTTGAGCGATCACGGACATACGGTCGTCGGGACGGACGTCGGGGACGTCACATCGGACGCGTTCACAATCGTGCCGACGCTCGAGGATGTCGTGAGCAAGTTGTCGACGCCACGCGTCATCTGGGCGATGGTCCCTGCCGGAGACGTCACGGAAGCGGTACTCGCCGAACTATATGAGCGACTCGAACCGGGCGACATCGTCATCGACGGTGGCAACTCGAACTACAAGCTCTCGGTCGCACGCGCCGAGCAGTTCGCCGAGAAGGACATCAAGTTCTTTGACTGCGGAACGAGCGGTGGCACGGACGGGGCACGGAACGGTGCCTGTACGATGGTCGGGGGTGACGCAGACGCATGGCCGACAATCGAGCCAATCTTCAAAGACTTGTCTGTCGAGAACGGCTACCTGTATACAGGTCCTGCCGGAAGTGGTCACTTCTTGAAGATGATTCATAATGGAATCGAGTACGGGATGATGCAGGCGATTGCAGAAGGGTTCGATATCTTGGAGAAGAGTCCGTTCGATTACGACTACGAACAAGTCGCACGCGTCTGGAATCACGGGTCGGTCGTCCGTTCTTGGCTCATGGAACTCACGGAGAACGCCTTCAAGAAAGATGCAAAGCTCGATGAGATTCGTGGCGTCATGCATTCATCAGGTGAAGGCAAATGGACGATCGAGACGGCGCTTGACCTTCAGGCAGCCGCACCGGTCATCGCCTTGTCACTTATGATGCGCTACCGCTCACTCGAAGACGACACGTTCTCAGGTAAAGTCGTCGCCGCGCTCCGCAACGAGTTCGGTGGTCACGCGGTCGTCAAGAAGTAAGAAATGCGGAAAAGGTCACGGGGAGTTGACCTTTTCCTTTGTCAGAAACTGTAAACGGTTACATATTAAACTTTAGGGGGAAAACTCAATGTCTGGCTCAACACTTATTTTGATTGCCTTAGCCGGGATCTTCTTGCTCTTATTTTTAGTCATTCGTACAAAGCTTCACGCATTTGTTTCGTTGTTACTTGTCAGTCTCATCGTCGGGGTCGCAGCCGGCATGCCGCTCGGAGATGTCATCGCCTCCATCCAGAACGGGATGGGCGGAACGCTCGGCTTCGTCGCCGTTGTCGTCGGTCTCGGGGCAATGTTCGGGAAGATGCTTGAAGTGTCAGGTGGCGCGGAACGCCTCGCCCAGACGCTCGTCAGTAAGTTCGGGGAAGACAAGGCACAATGGGCGCTCGGGATCACCGGGTTCATCGTCGCCGTCCCGGTCTTCTTCGATGTCGGTTTTATCATTCTCGTCCCAATCGTATACGGTCTCGCCAAAAAGACGGGACGCTCGCTTCTCTACTATGGGATCCCGCTCCTCGCAGGTCTCGCGGTCACGCATAGCTTCATCCCACCGACACCTGGTCCGATCGCCGTTGCGAACTTGATCGGTGCCGACCTCGGTTGGGTCATCTTGTTCGGTGTCATCGCCGGGATTCCATCGATGATTTTAGCCGGTCCCGTTTTTGGGAAGTATATTGCTAAGAAGATTCATGTGACGATTCCGGATTACATGGAATTCAAAGAAATCGATACATCGAAAGAATTGCCAAGCTTCAAAATGATCTTGTCGCTCATCTTGATCCCGCTCGTGTTGATCTTAGCGAACACGCTCTCAGCGGTACTCTTAGATGAAGGCAACGCCGTCCGTGACTTCTTGACGTTCCTCGGACACCCGTTCGTCGCCTTGACGATCGCGACGCTTCTCACGTTCGTCTTCCTCGGGACACGCCGTGGCTATTCACGTGACGAAGTACAAGAAATTGCAACGAAAGCACTCGAACCAGCCGGGATCATCATCCTCGTTACTGGTGCCGGTGGTGTGTTCAAACAAGTGCTCATCGACTCAGGTGTCGGTGACGTCCTCGGTGAAATGATGGCTGGTTCACCACTTCCGGCAATCGTCCTCGCCTTCTTGATTGCGACGGTTGTCCGTGTCGCCCAAGGGTCGGCAACGGTCTCGATGGTCACAGCAGCTGGACTCATCACACCGCTACTTGAAATCCAAAACATCACAGGCGCGGCACTCGGTTTGATCGTCATCGCCATCGCCTCAGGGGCGACTGTCCTCTCGCACGTCAACGACTCAGGCTTCTGGCTCGTCAACCGTTACTTCGGTCTCGATGTGAAAGATACGCTCAAGTCATGGACGATCATGGAAACGATTATCGGACTCACCGGCTTTGCCGTCGTGTTCTTGATTAGCCTGTTTATCATCTAAGTTAGGAAGTGATTGTGTGTTTACGATTGGGGTCGATATCGGGACGACGAGTACGAAAGCCGTCCTGTTCAACGGTCATCAACAACTAGCGGTACATAACGTGTTGTATCCGCTTCTCACGCCCGATACGGAGACGGCCGAGCAAGACCCGGTCGTCATCTATGGGGCCGTGCTCGAAGCCGTCTCGGCGGTCCGCGCCAAAGCGGACGGTCCGATTCGCTTCGCATCGTTCAGTTCGGCGATGCATAGCTTGATTGCACTCGATTCCTCAGGACGTCCGCTCACGAACAGCATCACGTGGGCCGACAGTCGCGCGAATCCATATACGCAAGAAATCAAACGCGACTTTGATGCGAGTGCCCTCCATATGCGCACCGGTACCCCGGTCCACCCGATGGCACCGCTGTCGAAGCTGCGCTGGTTGAAATCAGAACATCCTGACGTCTTTGAACAGACAGCCAAGTTCGTCTCCATCAAAGAGTATGTCTTTTATCGGTTGACGGGACGCTTCGTCGTCGATCACTCCATCGCCTCGGCGACGGGGTTGTTCAATTTGAAACAACGGGATTGGGATGCGGAAGCACTGACGGTTGCCGGTGTGACACCAGATCGTTTATCTGAACTCGTGCCAACGACAGAGATTTTACATGTAACACCAGACGTGACCGAGACGCTCGGCTGGGACTTCCCGCTCGTCGTCGGGGCAAGCGACGGCGTGCTCTCGAACCTCGGGGTCGGTGCCTTCGAACAAGGGGTCGTCGCCGTGACAATCGGGACAAGTGGCGCCATTCGGACGGTCGTCTCAGAACCTGTCGAAGATCCAAAAGGTCGCATCTTCTGTTACGCGCTGACGGACAAGCATTGGGTGATCGGTGGACCGGTCAATAACGGTGGCATCATCCTCCGTTGGCTCCGTGACGAGTTCGCAGCAAGTGAGGTCGAGACAGCGAAACGCCTCGGGATCGACGCGTACGACGTGTTGACGCGAATCGCCGAGACGGTCAAACCGGGTGCAGACGGTCTGTTGTTCCATCCGTATTTAATGGGCGAACGGGCTCCACTTTGGGATTCGAACGCTCGCGGTTCCTTCTTCGGGCTCAGCATTCATCATAAGCGCGAGCACTTCATCCGCGCCGTATTGGAAGGTGTCATCTTCAACCTCTATACGGTCATGCTTGCACTCGATGAGTTGACGGGCGCACCGAACCGCATCCATGCGACAGGTGGCTTTGCCCAGTCGAGCCTCTGGCGTCAAATGATGGCGGACATCTTTGACACACCGGTCGTCGTGCCGGAAAGTCACGAAAGCTCATGCCTCGGGGCCGTCATGCTCGGAGAGTACGCATTCGGGGACATCGAGGAGTTCCAAGAAGTGCCTCAAGTGACCCACGAGCATGCACCGAACATGGAAGCGACGAACGTCTATCGGGAGCTCTTGCCGATCTACATTCGCCTGTCGCGTCACCTATCAGAAGAATATGAAGCCATTTCGGCGTTTCAGCGGAAGCATGTGTGACGTCAAACCGAGTCCTTCGAGGGCTCGGTTTTTTGAATCATGACAGGAGATTTCGTTTCATACATGGAAAGTAAGTGCGAGGTTGAACTATCAACATTAGTGAAGGGATTGGTCAAATGGCGATTGCAATCGGATATCTCATTGCAAGTTTAGGCGCATTCGTGGCGTATTGGTTCAGTACGGGCGAAGCACGAAATACAAAATTTAAAATATGGGGTGTCGCGCTCATGATCCCCATTTCACCAGCACTGGCCTTTTCAATCGGACTCTCCTACGCCATCAGTGTACAGAACGGTTGGGCCGGATTGATCATGTGGTTGATTTTCCCTGCGATCTTCTTTAGTGGTCTTGCGCTTCTATTGGTCGGTCTATTCAAAAAAGAAAAGAAAGTCGTTTGAGCGATATGATGATCATACTCACGACACCACGTTGCCTCATCCGCCCGTTCGAACGACAAGACATCGAGTCGTTCATGGCGTATCGAAACGACTTGGACTGGATGCAGCATCAATCGTTCAAAGGTCTTAGCTATACTGAATACGAGAACGCCCTACTCGGCGAACAATCGCTTCCACACGGCATGCAACTCGCCATCATCGACCAAGCGACCGAAGAATTGATTGGGGACGTGTATATCCAGCAAGAAGACCAGACGTATTGGATTGGCTATACCATCGCACCTACACGAGCTCGCCAAGGCTATGCGTTCGAGGTGATGTCGGGATTGATTCGTCACTTGGCCGACCAAGGAGCAGAAGCGTTCAAGGCCGGCGTCCTTGAGACGAATGAGGCATCGATCGCGCTATTGAAAAAATTGAACTTCACCTATCTCACGACAGAACTCGACGAACACATTTATCGTCTCGATGTCTCGGATATGTGATAAGGTATGTGTCATATGTCACTTGTTTTTTGATTCGAGGGAGCTATTGTTGGAATGAAGAAACGCGTTCTATTACTCATGTCTATTTTTTTGTTGATTGGTACGTTGTCACAGGCGGCGATCCCGGAACCGAAAGCGTATAACGACCCGAGCCTCATCTATCTGACGCTGGATGATGGGCCGAACTGGAAAACGGGAAAGCTGCTCGACGTGTTGAAGAAGCATCAGGTGAAAGCCACTTTCTTCATCCTTGGGAAGAATATCGAGGGGAATGAGCATCTTCTTCACCGCATCGTCGATGAGGGTCATCTGATTGCCTTGCACGGGATGACACACAAACGCGAGGAGTTTTATGCATCACCGATGACGGCCGTCCGTCAAATGAAAGATGTACAACGTCTCGTTTACGAGGTGACCGGCATCCATACGAATATGGCCCGGACGATTTACGGGAGTGATGAAGGAATGACACCTGCGCATTGGAAAGTAATGAACGAAGCCGGTTTTGAGATTTGGGACTGGAATGTCGGCAGTCTCGACCATGTCTATAAACAAGAAAATGCCTGGGTCGAGCAGCGCGTGTTCAATCGACTTGAGGCGAATCGTGCCGCGAATATCGCTTCGATCATCTTGGCGCACGATCATTCGATGACGCCGGAAGCACTCGATACAATCATCCGCTATGCGAAAGAGCGGGACTACGAATTTCGGACGCTCGAAGGCGTTCACCCGCCCCATAACTTTTCAGATGCTTGGGAACCACATGCTAGTGAAAGCACGACCCCATGACTGTAGACCATCTCGTGGTCTACAGTTTTTCACATGAAAAAACGCATCGGAATGCCCGATGCGTCTTCTCATTGAACGTATTCTACACTTTCATGGATATGTGTACGGTTTCTACCGCTGTTCTTCGCTTGATACAGGCAATCGTCTGCTAAATGAACCATTTCACGAAGATGTTCGCTTTTCCCGTTTGCGATCCCGATTGAAACAGAGATATGAATCCGCTCGTCATCGAGTAGCTTGAACTCGTGTTTGGAGATACAATTTCGAATCCGTTCCGCCACGTTGACCACCTCGGTTTGGGAAAGCATCGGAATCAAAATACCGAACTCTTCTCCCCCGATCCGCGCTTTAATGTCCTGATTTCGCGTCTCACGGTGCAACAGTTCCGCAAACTGCTTCAACACCTCATCCCCGTTCGCGTGGCCATATTGATCGTTGATCTGTTTGAAGTGATCGATGTCCAAAAGCAAGACATTACATGTCGCATACTGTCCTTTAAACTTTTTCATCTGCATCTCCCATGCCCGACGATTGGCGAGACCCGTCAAATGGTCAGTCTCCGCCGAGATTTTATACTCTCGCACGCGGTGATGGATGAGGTACAGGTCAATGTTCAACATGGTGATTACCAATCCAATCGGAAAGCTGATCATTGTAACCAACAACGCGACGTCAAGAGCACGTTCCGTAAACCCGCCGCCGACAAGGATCCCCATGGTTGCGACCAAACATATCCATACGTTCAACGTAAGACCAAATTGGAAAAGCCGTTTCTGTAGCCAAATAATCCGGTATGTCAGAATCATACCAATCACCATCGTAAAGAGGGCAACGCATGCCAGAATCGAGTAAAAATCGATGCCATAGCTGAATCGGTGAATCGACATAATGGTGGCTGCGATGAATAGCGGGGAGACCAAACGGTAAAATCCGAGTAAAAGGAGAACGAGAAACCGAAAATCAATTTTTACCGCATTCTCAAATTGAACGCTTTGCGTGATTAGAAAAATCCCGAAACAGCCTGATAACACACCGATGAGAAGTTTCTGGATGTGTACATGTCTCGTATGATAGTTCATGATTTTTGAGATGAAATAGATGCCAGTAAACGAAATGCACGAATTGGCGATTAGACTCATGAACATTAGTTGTACTCCTTCACATTTATCATGTTACTTCCACTCTCTACATATATCCAATTTCCATCATCAGCTAACGCATCGACGTGTAAAACTTTCTACAAAATGAATATTTTTTCCTTTTTTCACAAATAAATCGAGCCCTTTATGGACTCGATCCTCACTTATCGTTCATATGTCACCATCACAAATTGACCGGATGCGCGTTGACTTGTCAGTCGAAGTTTCGTCTCTTTTGTGCCTTCTGGGAAGAGCGAGATCCCCTCACCTAACACGACTGGGGCAATCGCGATCTCATACCGGTCAATCAAGTCATGTTCCATCGCCGCTTTGATGACCTCTCCCCCGCCGATGAGCCAGATGTCTTGATTGACTTCTCCTTTCAACCGATGAATCAGTTCTTCGATTGGTTCATCCGTGAACGTGACATGCTCGGCCTTACGGTCAGGTTGACGCGTCAAAATATAGTTCGGGATGTCCTTGTACGGATAAGCTCCTTCTTCTAACTTCAGTACTTCCTCATACGTCTTTCTTCCCATGATGACGGCACCAACGGTTTTGAAAAATTCAGCGTATCCGTTGTCCCCGTCCCCTTCTACGGCGAACAACCAATCAAGTTGGTCGTTCGACCGGGCGATTTTCCCATCTAAACTCATCGCAATATACAACACTACTTTCGGCATCGTGTCTTCCTCCTTGATTCGTGATATATTCAGCTTAACCAATAAACACGACAAAAGATGACGGGAATGATAACTATGAAAAAACGGCACTTGCAACTGATTCGGCTGCTCAATCGAGGGCAACGTGTCACCGCTGAAGAACTGGCTCAAGAGACAGGCGCATCCATTCGGACGATTCAACGAGATATGCTGTCGCTCGAAGAACTGGGTTATCCGATTTGGAGTGTGCCCGGGATCGGTGGCGGCTATGAGATGTTGCCGAACCGTTTATTGCCGCCATTGCACCTCCGCGAACAAGAAGCGGTCGCCCTTTACCTTACGCTCAAATGGATGGAACACATCCCGGACGTGCCATTCGGTGATATACGACATACGCTGTCCGACTGGTACGCGAACGAATTACCGCAAGACTTAGAGACGAAGATTCATCGATTGGAACGAAACATCCTGTGGCTCGGAAACAAACAGATTCCAAAGGCTCCGTTCACAAAAGACATCTATCAGGCGGTCGAGCGCAAGAACAAGATTGAAATGACGTATCGGACGACGAAAGGGCCACATACGTTCATCGTCTCACCGATCGGCATGGCACTCCTTGACTTGAAGTGGTACGTCTTCGGGCTGTCTGAACTGGGATTCCGGCAATATCGGATTGATCGAGTGGACGCGGTCAAGTTGCTCGAGGAACCGTTTGAATCCGAGGATTTGGTGACCTTGCTTCAGGCAAGTGATGAACGAGTCGGTGTGACCGTTCAACTCGAGCTGACGTCACTCGGTCGTCGTTTACTTGAAGATGTACTACCCGATATTGAAGATAAGAATGAATGGGACGTACCTGAGGAAGAGCTTCCGTTTTTGTCGAGGCAGCTGTTGAAGGCTGGAGCGGAAGTGGAGGTGAAGGCGCCGAGTGCGTTGCGGGAGATGATGAAAGAGCATGTGGAACGTCTTGTAGCACTATACGTATGAAGACTGAAAAGGCTCAACCCATGCGGTTGAGCCCGATTTCAATTCGCTTCATCCATTTCCTTATGAATGCGTAGCAATTCGTTTTTGTATAAATCAGAGCGACCTCCAAAAATCGCTTGAATGTTGTTTTTCACTTTGACGACTCCAGCTGCTCCGAGTGCTTTTAGTTCATCCTCATTGATTTGAGAAACATCACTTACTTCAACACGAAGTCGTGTGAAGCATGCATCGATATCACGGATGTTCTCTCGTCCCCCAAGTGCCTCTTCAATCGCAAGTGCTGTCGTTTGAATCGCTGATTGACCTGACTTTTTATCATTGTAGTCTTTACGCGTAAACAGTTTCGCTTCTTGTCCGCCACGCCCTGGTGTTGCCAAATTCCACTTCTTGATGGCGAAAGTAAAGATACTATAGTAAACGATGAAGAAACCAATGCCGACGACGATATTCATCCACCAGCGTGGTGTACCTGGTAAAACGTTCACTAAAATATAGTCAATCAATCCTGATCCTCCAGCCCAACCGATATGTGTATCGAGCGCATACATGAGCGCGAAAGAAATTCCCGTCAACACACTATGGATGACATACAGGACAGGTGCCACGAATAAGAAAGTGAATTCAATCGGTTCTGTGATTCCTGTTAGAAAAGCTGTACCGGCCGCTGCAATCAATAAGCCTCGAACGACAGGACGTTTGTCCGGATCAGCCTGACGATACATCGCGAGCGCCGCCCCGAGTAAACCGAACATAATGATTGGGAACTTACCAGACATGAAGCGTCCCGCCGTCACTTCGACACCTTCTGCGATTTGAGCGAGGAAAATATACTGATCACCGTTCACGACCGCATCACCGACCGTTGCTGTTCCACCGAGAGATGTCCACAGGAACGGGGCATACCAAATATGGTGTAATCCTGTCGGAATCAATAACCGCTCCAACATCCCATATAACCCTACGTATGCAGGGTTGGTCGCATCACTCGCGATGACGTTTGCCATTGAAGTGAGTGCCGATTGGATTGGCGGCCAGATGAGCATCATGACAAATCCAAGTAAGATCGAGAAGAAAACCATCACAATCCCGACAGAACGATCACCTGCAAAGAATCCCAACACTTCTGGCGGATTGAACGTATGGAACTTTTTATACACCCATACTGCGAGCAACCCGACCGCAATCCCTCCGAGTACACCGGTTTCAAGGGAAGGAATACCGAGTAACATGCCATATTCTCCACTCTCGGCAGCCATTTCTGCCGTGATGCCGAGGGAGATTGAAATTGTCGTATTCATAATGACATATCCGACGAGTGCTGCGAGTGCGGCAATCCCTGATCCCCCTGACAAACCAACTGCGACCCCGATTGCAAAAATGATTGGTAAGTTCGCAAAAATACTAAGACCAATTTGTAACATTCCAGCACTGATCGCTTCTACTGTTCCGTTCTGTAAAAACGTCCAGCTATCTGCTAATGGTCCCGTGAGTGCCGCACCTAGTCCTAGCAAAATTCCGGCAGCCGGTAATAAAGCGACCGGTACCATGAGCGCCTTCCCAAACTTTTGAAAAACTCCAAACCATTGACTCATTCGATTCACTCCTCATCTTGTAAGCGTTATCAATCTGAACAATGAGAAAGGGGATTGCCTCCCCTCTCTAGTTACCGTATCGCTACTGTCTCGCCCGATTTTAATTCCGGCCAGTACGTTCTGTTTCCCTCAATCAAATCATCTAAAATTCGACGAGCTATTGGTGCATCGACGACTGTACGATTTAGCGTCAACGCCTGAAGTGCCTTCTCATAACTGTTTTCGAAGTATGCGTCGACGACAAGTTGTTCGTAAGCAAGCTGTCCTTCAATCATTCCTTTGTAAAAACGAGGAATCTTTCCGACTGCGAATGGTTTCGGTCCACGATTGGTAAGCATCGCAGGCACTTCAACCATCGCATCGTCTGGCAAGTTCGAAATGATACCATCATTTTTCACCATGACGATAAAAATATCACCGCTATTATAGGCTAGCGAAGCAGCGACCCGAATCATATAACAGCCGTGGATATCGACCTCAAGGTGAACATTTTCGAGCGAGTCATCTTGAATAATCTGATCGCACATCGAGAAGACACGTTCTTGACGTCCGTTGATCACCTGCCGCGCGCGTGTATTCGTGACATCTTCTTTTTCTGCCATGTCAGATGGATATAAATAATATTGAAGATACGTGTTCGGTAAGTACTCTGGGAAATCCGTCAGCATCTTCTCTACTTGTTTGAACGTCTTGATCCACGATGGGTCATTCGCAATCTCCGAATCTTCTGGAATGAAACCGTCTTCTAAAATGGCGCGTTTGATGTCTGCAGTCAATTCATTTCCTTCTTTATCGAAGATGCCTGTGAACCAACCAAAGTGGTTGAGTCCGAAATATTCCGGAACGAGATCCCAAATCTCTTTACCGAGAATCTTCGCATAGCTCACCATAATTGCTGCCGGCATGTCGCAAATGTTTAATATTTTTTGATCGTCTGGGTATGCACGTTTGAGCGCCTCGGCGACAATCGCAGCAGGGTTCGTATAGTTTAAGATCCAGCCATTCGGTGAGCCGGCACGAATGTCAGAGACGAGTTCAATCATATCTCCGATTGAGCGCATCCCGTATGACATTCCGCCCGGTCCACACGTTTCTTGTCCCACCACGCCATGTCGAAGCGGAATCTGCTCATCTTTTTCGCGCATCTCCAAACCACCTGTCCGAATTTGGACGAAGAAGAAATCCTTATCCTTAAAAGCATATTCTTTGTCCGTCGTGTATTCGAACGACTCGAGTTCTGGATAATGCTCACGCAAGATGACTTCACTCGCTTTCGCGACACGTTCTTGACGTAATTCATCTGTATCGTAAAACGTGATGGAACGAAGTGGGAAGTGTGCTTTTTCCTCAATCAAACTCATGATCATGCCGATTGTGTACGTACTACCTCCACCGACGACTACGAGACGCTGTGGTGTTTTCATGTGTGCGTTCCCCTTTCAATACATATCTAATTGATTACAATACAAATCTAATACATATTATTTGAACCGTCAACACCTTTTTGAAAACGTTTTATTTTTGTATACTATGAGTAATGAACGCATACAATCAGGAGGTTATTTACATGAAAGCCAAATCTCCGCTATACCAGCGGATTGCTCAGGAGATGCGCACGTTTATCGAGACCGGCGATTGGGCGCCCGGTGAAGCAATTCCGACAGAAGCACAACTCGTCGAGGAATTCAAAGCGAGTCGAGTCACGGTTCGACAAGCCGTCAAACTACTTCAAGAAGAAGGTTTGCTTTGGAAGCGACAAGGGAGCGGCACGTATGTACAATCCGAAAAGATTGAACATAATATGTACGAATTAAAAAGCTTTACTGAAGACATGAAGCGAGAAGGAAAGGACGTCACGAGTAAAGTACTTACTTTCACCGTTCAACCTCCGACTGAAAAAATAAGGGAAATACTCGAGCTCGATGAAGACGCTCTTGTCTACTACATTCGTCGTTTACGCTTTGCGAACGGAGAACCACTCATTGTCGAAGATACGTATCTTCCACTCCAACTATTTCCGGATTTAACGTATGAGGTAATGACACGGTCGAAGTACGATTACATTGAAAATATCAAAAACCTGAAGATTGCAGACAGTGTTCAGGAATTTATCCCGGTCTTGCCGACGAAAGAAATTGCTGAAATGCTCGAGGTGAGCGATCGAACACCGATACTCAAAGTCGAACTCTATTCGTTTCTCATGGATGGCAGTCGCTTTGAGTTCACCGAAACGTATTTCAAGAGTGAAGAGTATCGCTTTATCATCCGTGCCGGTCGAAGACATGAAACAACAAACACCCAGTGAATTCAACGATTCACTGGGTGTTTGTTAATGCAAACTCATATGTTTCAACATTAGACTAATGCTATTCAAGCTGCTTTAGGGATTCAAATAGACGCTCAGCATTTTTTGGACTGCTCGTCAGGTAAATGGTTTTTAACAAGCTATTATATTCTCGTTCAGAAATGATAACAGCATTCTTCCCGCCTTCTTTCGAGATGAAAATCGTCTCGTCATTTTCACATACTTGATGAAGCAAGCGGTTCAACTTTTTTTGCGCTTTCTGGTATGGAATCGTAGACATTCACATCACTCCTCATTTACGCCCATTATATTATGATTTTTTATGAATGACGAAACATCTATGTTTTTAGATTCGTATAAAAGACCACTCATACACAAAGGCGGAATGCACATGCATCACGAGAACAAACAGTTCATCCACTTATTCAAAGACGGTCAGTTCGATGACATTTATCATCAAATGACCGATTCGTGCAAATCTCATTATTCCATGGACATGTTTCATCACGAAGCGTCTTCGTTTCATCATGGAATTCGGCGCTATCGTCTGCTCAATGAAATGGTGTTGAACGGGAGTCGGTATGTATTATGGTCGGATTTCCGAAAAGAAAAGTTATTGTCCATTCAATTCAATCGCGTGAATCAGATTGAATCTATTCAGATGACGGTCACATCCTCTTCAAAAGAGACCAACCCTTTCACGAAAAACAAATATCATCTTCCATTCAAAGAGCAGTGGTTCGTCGTCTCAGAAGGGACGAACATCGGGATGTATCTTCATGAACCGATTCGAAAGAAACGTAATGGCTATGACTTTCTAAAAACAAAAGATCAGCAACCTTACAATCGCAGAAAAGTCGGAATCGATGGCTCGTATGCGTTCGGAGAACAAGTCCTGTCACCACTTGATGGTACAGTTTATCAGGTCGTCGATGGGCTACCAGATGAACCAAATCCTGATCATCCACTCGGAAATCACATCATCATTCAACATAAACATGATGAATACAGCCTTCTCGCCCACTTAGAGAGCGGTTCGATTATCGTCAAAGTTGGAGACCAAGTGAAAACCAAAAAGTTGATTGCCCGCTGTGGACGCTCTGGAAACACAGTAGAGCCACGTTTGCATATGCGTGTCATGAATCACCCGACTGTGAACACCGCGACCGCTCTCCCGATTCGATGGAAAGGTCGACAGCGACCAGTGCGTGGAAAAGTGGTCACTTCCCGCGAAGAGGACAGTTGGTCAAATGGGCTCGCTGGCCTCGATTTTTCAGAACTGCTCTTTTATATTATTCAGGCCATACCGAGATTATTCTTTCACTTTTTCAGATAAGAAGACCCCTCAGAAATCTGAGGGGCCCAACATCACATATCCAAATCTGTGAACGCGAGCGGGACGAGTTCCCCAAGCGTCACTTCTTTCACATCGGCGTTGCCGTTCGTGAGGAGTACTTTGAAGTCAGGATCGCCGAACTCGACCATGACTTGGCGACAGATACTGCAAGGTGGCAAGAAGTCTTCCGTGTCCCCAGACACGGCAACCGCTTCGAAGTCACCTTTCTTGTATCCTTGTGCGACCGCTGTGAAGATTGCTGTACGCTCTGCACAGTTCGTTGCTCCGAACGAGACGTTCTCGACGTTGACGCCGTCGATGACCGTGCCGTCCTTCATGAGAAGTGCCGCACCGACGCGGAACTTCGAATATGGTGAATACGCATTGTCCTTCAATTGGCGTGCGCGCTCGACTAATTGTTGTTGGTTCATCTTAAGTCATTCCTCTCGAATATCGAATGAACTGATGCCAGTCCCCATGCCTCTCATTTTTGGGCAGGATTTATAGCATACACCCGCCTCAAAGAGAAGTCAACGACTTTTTTAGAACGCTTTCATAGAGACACAAAAAAAGAAGGAACTTCCGCTCCTTCTCCCTTCTGATTCACTATCATACCAACTCAAGCTGCGCAACAGGCGCCTCTTCCGTTTCTGTCTGCACGTGATGGCGACCGATCGGAATGACGGACGGTGAGCCGGATACCGGGTCACACATGACCGAACAGCGAAGGTTGAAGACCCGATGGATCAAATCACACGTGATGACGTCAGACGGCTTCCCTTCTGCAATCAACTTCCCTTTATCGAGTGCGAAGATATAGTCCGCATAACGTGCCGACAAGTTGATGTCGTGAAGCACCATGACGATCGTCGTCCCGTACTTCCGATTCAAGTCCGTCAACAAGTCAAGAATCTCGACTTGATACGTGATATCGAGATACGTCGTCGGTTCATCCAAGAAGAGGACGTCCGTCTGTTGGGCAAGTGCCATCGCGATCCAGACGCGTTGGCGCTGTCCGCCTGACAACTCGTCGATGGGACGGTCCGCGAACTCCGTGATGTTCATCATCTCCATCGCCTCAGCGACGGCCTCATAATCGGCTTTCGTCCATCCCTTTAAGAACGATTGATGCGGATAACGACCGCGACCTACGAGATCGGCGACCGTAATCCCTTCCGGTACGACCGGGGACTGTGGCAACATCCCGAGGACACGCGCTAGCTTTTTCGGTGCCATCTTCGAGATCGGCTTGTCATAAAGCGTCACTTGACCAGCACTCGGCTTGATGAGGCGTGCCATCGTCTTTAGGAGCGTCGACTTCCCGCAACCGTTCGCACCGATGATGATGCTGATTTGGTTGCTCGGAATTTCAAGACTGATATCGTTCAAAATCATCTTGTCCTCGTATCCTGAGGTGAGATGTTCCACTTTCATAATGGATGCCATTTAGAAGTCCCCTTTCTGGTTCATCCGAATCAACAAGTATAAGAGATAAGGCGCGCCGATGATACCGGTGATGACACCGACCGGATAGCGTGCCGTGAAGGCGAATTGTCCGACGAGGTCGGCCGCGAGCACTAAGATGATCCCGACAAGCGCCGCCGGCAAAATCCCGGCGTGACTCGTCCCGACGAGGCGCTTCGCGATCGGTCCCGCCAAAAAGGCGATGAAGGCGATTGGTCCCGTCGTCGCTGTCGCGAGCGCAAGCATGAACACCGCCGCAACGATGAGAAGCAATCGAGTTTGGTTCGTATTGATCCCGAGCCCTGTCGCCGCCATTTCACCGAGCTCGAGCATCTCGAGCTGACGGGTGAGTAACAATACAATCGGTAAACAGATGAGTACCGTGATGATTAAAGGCGGCAACTCCTCTAGCTTCGCCCCATTTAAGCTTCCTGTCAACCACCGCATCGCCATCGCGACATCATTTTGTCGGCTGATGAGAAGTAGGTAATTGATGACCGCCGTGAGCATCGCCTGAATCCCAATCCCGACCAAGACGAGGCGACCGATGGAGAAAGATGCCCCTTTGGACAAGAAATAGATGACGAGCACGGTCACGAGTCCCCCGATAATCGACGCAATCGAGATGACCGCTTCGCTCGACTGGAGAACGACGATACAGAAGACGGCAGCCGCACTCGAACCAGTCGTAATGCCGATGACGTTCGGGTTGGCGAGCGGGTTACGAAGCATCGTCTGGAAGATGGTTCCCGCGGCACCAAACGCCGCCCCGGCGAAGACACCGGCGAGCATACGAGGAAGACGCAATACCTCAACGGCGAACGTCGCCCCTTGCACGTCTTCCCCGAGCAAGACGCGGATGACGTCCTGAACGGGATAAATCGTATTACCTAGCATAAGCATCAAGCCGCTCAGCGTGAGCGCGATGACGCTCAAGAGAAGCGTCATCCCGACATAGCGACGACGGCGCTTCATGCGTCCTTGTCTGATTTGTTCAATCGCTGGTTGCATCATAATCCTCGTACTTTCACTTTCATCGTCAATAGAATCAAGATCGGTGCCCCGATGAACGCCGTCACGATCCCGACCTCAAGCTCGCCCGGACTCCCGAGCAAACGTCCAATGACGTCCGAGAAGGTCAGAATGATAGCACCGGCGAGGGCGGACATCGGCATGAGATAACGCTGGTCCGGACCGAGCACGAGCCGAATCAAATGCGGGGCGAGTAAACCGATGAAGCCGATCGGTCCGGCAAGCGCCGTCGCCGCCCCGCATAGAATGACACCTGCGAACGAGGCGGTCAGCTTCAACGTTCCCGTCCGCACGCCAAGACCCTTGGCCATTTCTTCCCCGAGCGCGAGTGCGTTCAAGGAAGGCGCGGTCACGACTGCGATCACGAGACCGATCAATAAGAACGGTAAAAACGTATAGATGGAATCGATATTCCCCGCACCGACACTTCCGACTTGCCAAAAGCGGAACTGATCCATGACGTTCGAGCGTGGGATCATGAGGGCCATGACGAGTGATGACAATGCCGCACTCGTCGCCGCTCCCGCCAAGACGAGTTTGAGTGGCGTTGCCCCACCTCGACCAAGCGAGCCGATACCAAAGACGAAGATCGCCGTCAACAACGCCCCGACGAGCGCGAACCAGATGAACGCACTCGCTGTCGAGATGTTGAAAAATGCGATCCCGATGACGACAGCGAGCGCCGCTCCCGTGTTGACCCCGAGAATACTCGGGTCGGCGATCGGGTTACGCGTCACCGATTGCATGAGTGCCCCCGCCACACCGAGCGCTGCCCCGCACATGAAACTGAAGATTGTCCGGACGACCCGCTCCCGGACGATGTCCGCTTCATACGACTGAACAGCCGGGCGGAATAAACCGTCCAGCAGTTCATTCCACCCGACTGTCCGTGAGCCGAAGGCAAGGGATGCCAGAATACATAGTACCGTCAGTACGAGCGTCCCAATTAAGAGAAGCGGGAAGTACTTCGGGGTATGCATCTGTTTCACCTGTTGTTGCATCATTTTACTTTCGCAAGCGCATCCGATACGCGTGAGACGTACTCATCGATCGTATATTCAATCGAGAGCGGCGTCGGTGTCCCTGCCGCTGCGAGTGGCGTGTTATCTTCGATCAAGACGACCGATCCACGTTCGATGGCTGGTACTTTACTGTAGAGCGGGTCTGCTTGGAGCGCCTTCAACGTATCTTCATTTCCGTATGTGACGAAGATGTCGACGTCGTTCAAGATATCAGCGTTCTCTTTGCTGAGTTCAAGATAGAAGCTGTCCGTTTTCGCTGCTTCGTCTAAGATGTTTTGTGGGTATTCCATCCCGAGTTCTTCGATGAAGGCACCACGTGGGTCACCCGTCGTATAAATATAGAATTTTGAAAGGTCTTCCGCGCTCATTGAGACGAATGCGGCTTTCTTTCCAGCAATCTCAGGAACGGCTGTCGCTTTGTCGGTGATCAACTGCTCCGTGTCCTTGATCAACTGTTCGCCTTCTTCACCGAGTCCCATTGCGAGTGAGTCATAGCGAACCATGTCTTGCCATGACGTGACCCAAGGTGTTTCTTGGTACGCCACGACCGGCGCGATTTGGCTGAGCGTGTCGTAGTCTTCTTGCGTGATCCCTGAGTAGGCCGCCAAGATGACGTCCGGGTTTGAATCCGCGATTGCTTCAAAGTCTAATCCGTCTGTGTCTTGATAGATGTTCGGGTTCTCTTCTCCGAGTGCTTTCAACTTCTCTGCTGTCCATGGAAGCATACCGCTGTCATCTTGGACACCGTAGTTCGCAGCCGAGAATCCGACCGGTACGACGTCAAGGGCAAGTGCGACGTCATGGTTTCCCCATGAAATCGTTGCGACACGTTCCGGTTTCTCTTCGATGACCGTCTCACCGAATGCGTGCTCGATTGTGATCGGGTAACCTTCTGCCGATTCTTCCGTCCCTTCATTCGTGGAAGCGTTCTCAGCTTCTTCCGAACCACAACCGGCTAAGATGAGTGCAAATGCCGATACAAAAATGAACATATGTAACCATTTCTTGAATGTGTTGTTCACGTGATTTTTCTCCTTTTCGAACTTCTCTGTATTTTGTCGATACTGATAATCATTATCATTTATGAGTATAGACCTGCTCCTAAGTCATGTCAACCGCTATTCAGGAAAGAAATATGAAAAAACCTGCCGTTTTAGGACAGGTTGCTTAGGACTTTCGATGCCGTCGCATGACATCTGCGATCGGTTCATCTTGTTTTTCAAGCTCGGATACGATCCGTTCATGGTCCGTGTCGCTTCGGTTCTGGCTCAACTTGAACGTCGTCTGGATGTCGGTGATGTCAATCCGAAACCCTACGACGCCCTGCATCTGTCGCTTCACCGGTTCCGATAACGTCTCCCAACGCACCGCATGCTCACGTTCCCCTTCGTGCTCTTGAAGCATGCCTGCAAGTTCCTCCACTAATTCGTCCTCGTTGAGAATCGTCGCACGTCCATATACGTGTACGGCTTGATAATTCCATGTCGAGACGTCCTCATGGCCGTACCAGGATGCTGACACATAAGCGTCTGGTCCTTGGAAGATGACGAGAACAGTTTGATCTTCAATCGTTCGCCACTGCGGATTCGCTTTTGACACGTGGGTCGTCAGTTGACCGTTCGTCTCATCGAATCGTAACGGGACGTGTGTCGCAATCGGTTTGTCCCCGTCATGCGTCACGACAATCCCAAACGGATGGGCATTAAGAAATGCATGAATCTCAGCTCGTTCTTTTACGGAATATTGATTTGGAATATACATGTCGGACCCCCTTTCTCCTATTATATTCTGAACAAGACGGGTATAACGACACAGAAGGAGGAATGTTTTTATGAAACCAACTATCAAAGCCATCGTCTTTGACGTATACGGCACCTTATTCGACGTCCATTCGGTGAGGGATGCCTGTGAAGAAGAGTTCCCTGAGAAAGGAGCAGCCATCAGCCAAGTATGGCGGACGAAACAACTCGAGTATTTCTTTTGGCGCCACATGATGGGACGCTACGAAGACTTCGATACGGTGACCCGGGACGCACTCCGTTACGCTTTAGCCGTCCATGACGCAACATCCACAGACGACATCGAACAACGTCTGATTGAATCGTATGCGCACCTGACACCGTATGAGGAGGTCGAATCGGTCCTGAAAGAGTTGCATGACGTGAAGACCGTCATCCTCTCGAACGGGACGGACGAGATGCTCGAGGCACTGCTCCGTAACGCCGGACTCACCGATTATTTCGATGAGGTCGTCAGCGTCGACGGGATCAAACAACCGAAACCAACACCAGCCGCCTATATGCATTGGTTCAAGACGTCCGGTCTTCGTCGTGACGAGGTACTCTTCTTATCGTCGAACGGATGGGACATCGCCGGGGCGAAAAACTTCGGCTTCCATGCGGCCTGGATCAATCGGAACGACCTACCGTTTGAAGCGTTCGATGTGGAACCGGATACCGTCTATCCGAATTTGAACAACTTGCCAGAATGGCTTTAATTTGTGAACGACCTCGTGAAAATGAGGTCGTTTTGTGCATCCTCTCCCATGAAAAAGGTGTGCATGCCCGTCTGTTCGAACCCATTGCGCCGATAGAATTGAATCGCTTTTTCATTGTGTTCCCATACGCCCAGCCACATCTTCCGTTTATACAACTCCTTCGCCAATTCGATTGCCTGAGTGAATAATGCTTTCCCCACCCCGTGACCTTGAAACGCTTCTAGTACGTAGATTCGTTCGATTTCAATCGCATCGGTGCCCATCGGTTCGGATTGAGCGTCGCGTACGTTCACTTTCAAATAGCCTGCCAACTCGTCATCTACATATGTAAAGTAGAAATGGGAGTCTGGGTGTGCCAACTCCTGCTTCAACTGCTCAGTCGCATACGCTTTTTCTAGGTAAGCGTTCAAGTGCTCCGGTGTATTGTGATGTGCGAACGTCTCCGTAAACGTCTGGATGCTAACGTGACGCAATGCTTCTACGTCTGTTACTTTTGAAATTTCAATCATGTACCCTTGCTCCTCTCAGTATTCTCGATGCTTTCCTTTCTTCACCTCGGTCCAATCTGTCTCCACATTGCTTCGTACTTTTTTCAGTAGCTGCAACAGTTGCAATTTTTCTTGCTCGTCGAGTCCCGATAACGCGACCGATGTCGAATATTCATGTTCCCGAATGATGTGCGGATACAATGTCTTGCCTTTCTCCGTCACGTACAGGCGTTTAATTTTTTGATTCTCCAAATCTGAGCGCCTTTCAACCCATCCTTCTTGCTCTAATTTTTTGATGGCACGTGCGGCGGTCGTCCGATCTACCTTAATCAACTCTGCTAGTCGCTCTTGAATGATACCTGGGTGTTCAAAAATCCTGACGACGTATAAGTATTTTCCCTTTTCTAAACCGAGTGCCTTGAATTCAATATTGCTGATTGAATCGAGGGCACGCGCAATCATCCCAATCTCTCGCAGATGATCATGCATCAGCAGTCACCTCCACTCTTTTTTGTTGTAAATGCAACAAAAACATTTGATATAAGCATACTTGATTTTGTGAGAGAATGAAAGGAGAGATTTTTTATGAAGAAGGGGATGAATGTGCAATGAGTCACCGCATCTACACGACGAGCTTTGCGAGCGTCTATCCACACTACGTCGCCAAAGCTGAACGGAAAGGACGGACGAAAGAAGAAGTCGACACGATCATCGAATGGTTGACGGGTTATGATGAGACCGAACTCGAACGTCAAATTGAGGATCAAGTCGATTTTGACACATTCTTCGCTTCAGCACCTCGCCTGAATAAAGACCGCGCCCTTATCAAAGGCGTCGTCTGTGGGGTCCGTGTCGAGAACGTCGAAGAACCGCTCATGCGCGAGATTCGCTACTTGGATAAACTCATCGATGAGTTGGCGAAGGGGAAGAAAATGGAGAAGATCTTACGAGGAGGCGAATCATGATGGACGTGACGACACTTGTGGACGAAGCAAGGCTCGATTCCTTCATTCATCTAATCGAGGTCATCGATGACCATTTACCAGAAGGCTTTGAAAAGACGACAGACGGACATGGTGTCCACTACGTCGTCCCGCTCGAGCGATATCCATCTGGTTATCACGTCACACCGGGTACACCGCTTCCCTTTATCAGCGTGATCGCGCAAAAGCGCCATGTCGGACTTTATCACATGGGGATTTACGCCGACCCTGAATTGCTCGCTTGGTTCGAACAGGAGTATGCGAAACACGTCCCGACGAAGCTCGATATGGGGAAAAGCTGTATTCGCTTCAACAACGTGAAACGGATCCCGTTTGATTTGGTCGGGGAACTCGTCGAAAAGATGACTGTCGATGAATGGATTCAGCGCTATGAAGGAAACCGAGGCTAACGCTTCGGTTTTTTCGCACATTCGTTTTCTGTCATGAACGATGAATGCGGTATGCTTAGGAAAAAGGAGGGACGCCTCATGCCACGCTGGCTAAAAATCACTTTGTTCTTACTCGTGTTTGGCACGTTGTTCTATATCACCCATTTCCACTATGAGTTGCGTCCGTCTGACATTCGCGACATCGTCTTGTCGTTTGGGTTTTGGGGTCCTCTATTCTTTATATTCCTTTACGCCATCGGTCCGGTCGCCTTTTTACCGACGTCCGTGCTGTCACTTGGAGCCGGTCTCGCGTTCGGCGTCTGGCCAGGGGTCCTCTATATCATCATCGGGGCGACCGCTGCTGCGACGACCGGTTACGTCATGGGACGCTTCTTCGGACGCTCGGTCGTCAACGTCGACCGCTATCCGTGGTCAGAGAAACTGTTCACCCAGATGGAGCGTCGCGGTTTCTTATATGTGTTCGTCTTACGACTCATCCCGCTCGTCAGTTTCGACTTGCTCAGTTACGCCGGAGGCATCTCGCGCGTCCGTTTCCGCGCGTTCGTCCCGGCGACCGTACTCGGCATGATTCCAGGGACGTTCGCCTACAGTTTTCTCGGTGCGAGCCTCGCATCAGGTAGCGTCACAACGATTTTCATCGCCGCACTTGTCTTCGTCGGGTTGATTGTCATCACATATATCTTCCGTGAGCCCGTCAAGAAGTGGCTTGGATTAAATTGAAAAATCGATTTTCCTTCCTCACAAAAAGGCGTTTGAACACCTAAACCCTAATCCTGTAAATTATATATGGGAATAATATCCACATTGTTGATTGAAGGAGAATCGATTCGTGCTAAAAAAATCAATCGTCTGTCTGTTCACTGTGTTTCTCTTGTTCATTTCCTCTGTTCCGGCTTCTGCAAGCGAGTTTCATCCTCGTTATAACAAAGGTGAGATGGTCTATCTGACGTTCGATGATGGACCGAATCAGTATACGCCTAAATTGCTAGACGTCCTGAAACGCTACAACGTGAAGGCGACATTCTTTATTCTTGGAAAGAAAATCAAAGGAAATGAGGCTATTCTTCAGCGGATTGTTGACGAAGGAGATACCATCGGACTACATAGCATGACCCACGACAAAAAGATTTTTTATCGTTCACCGAAAACGGCAGTCAACGAGATGAAACAGGTTCAACAGTTGATTTTTGATATTACCGGTGTGAAGTCGACAACGATACGTGTCCCTTACGGAAGTGTGCCCCATATGACAAAAGCACATCGCCAGGCGATGGAGAAGGCCGGCTTCCACATGTGGGACTGGAACGTTGATACGCTCGACTGGAAATACAAAAAGGATCAGAACGTGATGCGCTATCAAACCATCAAACAAGTGCGTGCCCATCGTTCTTACTATCAGGCATCGATTGTCTTAATGCACGATCACGCCACTTCCCCAGAATCTCTCTCCTATATGTTGAGACATTTGACACGTGAGAAGTTTGTATTTTTGACGACAGACCAGGCAAAGGAACCGTATCATTTCTACAAAAAATGGTATGGCACATCACATTGAACGTTTGAATTGGAGCCTCGCGCTCCTTTTTTGTGCGTCGAATATGCAATTCGAATAAACTTCTGGGACATCCGTCCGATATGTATAGAGCCACAATAAATGAACACGAGAATGTGAGGAAAGAAACATGAGTTTGATGAAACGAAATCAGTTGATGTTGTTGACGACGTTATTGATTGTGATGACGTCGGTTGTCGTCCATTTGCTTCACCGTTTTACGGAATTTGCCTACACGTATACGATTTTACGAAACGGCGCGGGTGGCTATGTGTACTCGAATGTGACATGGGTGCTCTTCGCGCTCCCACTCGTCTTCCTCGGGATGATGCTCGTCAGCCTGAAGCGAGAAAGCAAGATGTTCCCGTATTGGATGATGCTGACGCTCACCTTTGCAAGCATCTCGACGGTCGCCGGTGGACAAGGACTCGTCGAGTATCACTTCTCCATCTTTGTCGTCTTGGCCATCCTGTCGTTCATGCGGCGTATCGACTTGATTTTATATAGTGCCACCATCTTTGCAGTACAGCATTTGGCAGGGTATTTCTTATTTCCTGAAATGATTTGTGGGACGAGCGACTACCCATTTAGCTTATTGCTCGTCCACGCTGTATACTTGATTTTGCTCAGTGCCGTACTCGTCGCCCAGATTCATTTCCGCAACAAGGAGACGGAACGTGTCGAAGCGCACGAACAGGAGACGCGACAGTTATTGCAACAAGCCATTCATGACGTCAGCTCCCTTGTTCAGTCCTTGAATAGCCACGCGGAAGAACTCGAATCGGCTGCGAATCAGTCGCTCGAATCTGGTGAACAAATCGCCATCACGGTCGACCCAATCGTCGCGCACGCTTCGTCTCAACAAGCTTCGATGGTACAAGGTGCGGATGAGATTCAATCCATTCGTTCGCTGACCGCGCTCATCCAGGAACGGATGGCGCAAACGGCAGCAGCTTCGTCCCGTATCGCCAAAGACGCCCTCTCCGGAAATACAGATATGCGTCTCATGGAAGAAAAAGTACAGGAAATCATCATGGAGTCCGAGCAACTTGAGCAGATTGTCGCGACGATGACGAATCGTTCCTCTGAAATCCAAGGCATCTTGCAGCAAGTCGGCTCAATCAGTGAACAGACGAATATGCTCGCCTTGAACGCATCGATTGAAGCTGCCCGTGCTGGAGAAGCTGGTCGTGGATTCGCGGTCGTCGCCTCTGAAGTCGGGAAGCTTGCCGTCCAGTCTCGAGAATACGCATCGGAAATGACGCGCGTCCTCGGTGGATTGATGGAAGATACGACGGTCGTCTCGAAGTCAGCTCACCTCTTCAAACAAGCGACTGAAAACTGTCAAACGGTCACAAACGACGTGACGGCTGTCTTCGGTCGTCTCACGGAAGACGTATCGGAAATCGACGCACAAATTGCCTCGATCCAAGAGACGAGACAACTCGTGACGACACAGATGGAGACGCTCGAGACACGCCTCGAATCGACGAAACATGCCTCAAGTGAACTGCAACAACAGATTTACCACGTGGCTGCTGCAACGGAAGAACAGGTAGCTGTCCAAAAAGAACTCAGTTCCATGTCGGACCGCCTCGCCGTCACGGCGAACGCACTTGAAGATGTGACGACTCAACTCGAAGATCACGCATCCCGCGCCTAACACAAATGCCCCCGACCGGTCGGTCGGGGGCATGTTGTTTATCGGTCGAGCAATTGACGAATTCCTTCTTGTAATGGTGTGACCGGACGTCCGAGAACCGGTTCAAAGTCGCTCTCATGAATCTCGAGCGTTCCTTGACGGATGCTTCGCTGGATGCCGGCGAGAAGTGCAACCACGTCATCAGGCATCCCTGCCCCGCGCATCGTCTCTTCATATGCCTCAAGGTTCAGCTCTTGCATCATGACGTCACGTCCTAACACTTCACTGAGTGCATCGACTAGATCTTTTTGTGTATGGAGCGGTCCTGACAATTCATATACCGCACTCTCTTGCTGTTCTTTCAACAGGACGTTCGCCGCTGCTTCCGCGTAGTCTTGTTGAAGCGCCCAGCCGACCTTCCCGTCCCGGGCCGCCGTGATCCACGGTGCCCCGTCAACGACTGCCTGCATGCTCGGCAATTCGTTCTCTAAGTACCAGTTGTTCCGCAAGAACGCATACGGAATCCCCGATTCCACAATCGCTTCCTCTGTGACGACGTGTGGGGGTGCCATCAAGTTCTCACTGTCTGTCGCATCGGCCAGACTCGTATAGGCGATGAAGGAAACACCAGCCCGTTTTGCCGCCTCGACCGCGTTCGTATGTTGACGAATCCGCGTGTCGTTGTCGCCATCTGCCGAGATGATTAACAGACGCTCGACACCTTTGAACGCTTCATCGAGTGTGTTCGGCTGATCAAAATCTCCGTGGCGTACATCAACCCCACGTTCTTTCAGCGATGCTGCTTTCTCCGGATTGCGCACGCTAACCGCGAGGTCACTCGCATCGATGGATTTGAGTAACTCCTCTACAATTTTTGATCCTAATTTACCGGTTGCCCCGGTGACTAAGTATTTCATTTTTGATTTCCTCCCCTACGCTGTAATCGAATCAGTTACATGTAATCATGATAATTACAGGTAACTCATTTGTCAATTATTCTTTCCCTGTTATACTAAACATGTAACAAAGTTGTTTACATGCATGAATAGAAAGGGAGAAATTTATGACGATCAGTAGTCGATTTTCAGTGGCAATCCACATGCTGACTCTTGTCGCACTTTCACCGCCAGAAGTCATCTCGTCTGATTTTTTAGCGCGGAGCGTAAATACAAACCCTGCCCTCATTCGAAAAATTATGGCTATGTTGAAGAAGGCTGAATTGATTCAGGTCAAACCTGGTGTTGCTGGTGCGACCCTCACAAAATCATTAACCGAAATCTCACTTCTCGAAATTTATCAAGCAGTTTCCGTTGTTGAACCGAATGAATTGTTTGGAATTCATGACCAGCCAAATCCCGCTTGCCCAGTCGGCCGAAATATTCAAGCGACAATAGAGCCTATTTTTATTACGGCTCAATCCGCAATGGAACGTGTACTCGAACAGATTATGCTTTCAGACGTTGTGAAAGATATTGAGCAACTAACAAATTGAAAGATGTACTTCATGAAATCACTTTTTAAAAGAGTGATTTTTTTTCATCCCCCCTTCTTGACTTTAAGTTCATATGACCCTATATTAATGATATAAAAGTTCATACGAACTTAAAAGGAGGAATTGTTGTTGACCCTACTCATCGGGTTTTTACTCATCGTCATCTTCATGCTCGCGCTTGACCTCGGGGTGTTCCACCGTAAGGCACACGAAGTCTCGCTCCGCGAGGCATGGACATGGACGTTTGTCTGGATCGGGATTGCCATCTTATTCGGGGGCTGGTTGTTCTACACGCAAGGTAGTACGGCGGCAACGGAATATGCGAGCGTGTACTTCATCGAGAAGGCACTCGCCATCGATAACGTCTTCGTCTTCTCCCTTGTTTTCGCTTATTTCGCCATCCCGCTCAAGTATCAGCACAAAGTGTTGTTCTGGGGGATTCTCGGAGCCATCTTCTTCCGCGCAGTCTTCATCGTCGCTGGTGTATCGCTTTTAGAAAACTTCGGTTGGGTCTACTACGTGTTCGGAGCGTTCCTCGTCTATACAGGTTGGATGATGTACAAGAATATCGGGAAAGAGGAGTCGCTTGAAGAAAATAAGACGATTCGTTGGCTTGAGCGACGCCTTCCGATCACACAAGACATTTCATCTGGGAAGTTCACGAAACGGATCAATGGGAAGTTGTTCTTCACACCGCTCTTCATCGCGCTCATCTTCATCGAGTTGTCGGATATCGTTTTCGCTGTCGACTCGGTCGCCGCGAGCTTCGCGTATTCACGTGACCCGTATATCATCTTCTATGCGAACATCATGGCGATTCTTGGACTCCGTAGCCTCTACTTCGTCCTCGCCAACTTGATTGACCGTTTCTACTATTTGAAACACGGTCTCAGCTTCATGCTCGTCTTCATCGGGGCGAAGATGATTTTAGGTGATGTGTACAAGATGCCGATTTGGATGTCACTCGGGACAATTGTTCTCGTCATCTTGATTAGCGTGCTCTATAGTTTCTACAAAACGAAACCTAGTTCGTCCAAACACGTATAATGAATCAATCGGTCCATTTCGTCGGTGTTCTTTCTTTGAAAATCGGGTAATCATTGAGGTGCACAACTAAAGAAAAGGGGATTCACTATGTTTGATCGGATTGGCCTCATGAGTATCGGTCTCGTCTTCGGGATCATCCTCATGCTACTCTTTAATTCCTTATTCGGATTGGTGTTCGGTATCGTCCTTGGCGCATGCCTGATTGTCGCCAACCAAATCGGACGAAACAAGCGAACGACCATCCACTAACCAAAAAGCACGCGCTCCCAAATATGGGGCGCGTGCTGTTGCGTTAAAACATCGTATATGGATTGATGCTGTTTGCTGGCGATGAACTGCTATACACGTAGCTGTTCCGATGTACTTCGAAATGGAGATGGTTTCCGAACGAGTTGCCCGTATTTCCGACAGTTCCGATCGTCGCCCCTTTTGCGACCGTCTGTCCTTTGACGACATTGAGGCGGTCGAGGTGCGCGTACACCGTGATATATGTTTGTCCGTTCAACTGATGGGTCATCATGATATGGTTCCCATACGCCCCGTAATTGCGGGAGACGATGACTTGCCCAGAGGCGGCTGCAACGACCGGTGTCCCTCTCGGTGCCGCCAAGTCGATGCCGTTATGGAACGTGTAACCGTATTGCCCGCTCGCCGGACCATATTTTTGCGTCAACGTCCCTTTTGTCGGAATGACCATCTTCGCTGTCGACGTCGTCGAGAGTGTCGTCACACTGTACTTCTTCACATATGTACTCGATACGTAACGGGCTGTGCCGTTGAAGTTGATTTTCGTCCATCCCCCGCTCACGCCAAGATATTTGAACGACTGCCCCAATTTGGCGCTGCCGACGATCGCATACGTCGTGCCTGGACCCGAACGGACGTTCAAACTGTTGGTCGTGACTTTGACATAATACGTGGTCGCCGCTTCAGCAGGCGTACCGGCTGGAGTGAAGATTCCGATGGTGAGCAACACAGCACAGAGGAGAGAGAGCATCTTTCGTTTCATGTTATGGTAAATCCTTTCAATTATGTATTTAAATTTTTAATTTTTATATTATCTTGATGAAAAAATTTTACCACCAAAACAAACCGACAAATATGTCATTTATATTTCAAATAAAGGAAAACAAATTCTAACTTACTTCCCTCATTTTTCCTAAAGGCAAAAAAACATACACAGCCAATCGGCTGTGTATGTCTGTTACTCTTGATTCTCTTCTGCGTTCTCTTCCTCATTCTCTAAATCTTTAATCAACTGCTTCATTTCTTCAATTTCACGACGCTGCGCCTTGATGATCTCTTCCGACAGTTCTTTGACGCGCGGGTCCTCAATTTCGGCGCGCTCACTCGTCAAGATGGCAATCGAGTGGTGCGGGATCATCGCTTTCATCCAACTGACGTCATCGACCGTCGTCTGACTACGTACGAGCCAGAGCGAGGCACTGAAGACGAGGGCGCTGACCCCTAGGATGATAAAGTTGAGAGTTTTATTCTTATACATCCCCCACATAAAGAGAAGCATGACGAATGCCATGACCGATCCCATGATCAGTGCCATATACAACCTCGTTTGACTAAAGAAGATATGGTTGATTTGAAAGACGTTCAAATACATGAGCCAATACATAATAAATGTAGAGACCGCAATCATGATTCCAAATTTACCGTACGATTTCATCTCGCTCACCCTTTCTTGTTATGCATGTAGAAATACTTTTACCTACTTGTTCTGTACTCAAACCTGCATGTTTTTTAGCTATGGCATGTTCTTGATACTTTTCACTTCTTTTTCACAAACATCGGGTAGACTAATGAAATTGAGATTTTGCAAGGAAGGGGAACGACAATGCAAGAGCTGACATTGCGTGACGTATTGGCAACACTAGATTCTGTGTTATCTTGGTCGTATCTCGACCGTCCAGAAGAGATGGCGATTCACGGGGTTGGGACGACACCAGAAAAAATAAAAAAAATGTTTTTATATGTATGCAAACGTCCGATCAATGAACGTGGTGTCGATTTAGTGAAGGCCGCCATTCGTAACGGCGCAGTGGCCATCGTCACAGATCGACCGATTGATGCGAGAGTACCGGTCATTTACTGTCGAGACGTCTCACGCGCATGTGAACAACTGCAGGCTCTTTTTGGCACAGAAGGAAATCACGCGAAGCACGCGGAACGATAAAGAGGAAGGAGGGATTGTGAGATGATGATCCTCATTGTAGATGACGAAGAAAAAATGAGACATTTGATTCGTCTGTTTCTTGAAAGTGACGGGTACACGTGCATCGAGGCGAGTGATGCACGCTCGGCACTCGACAAAATCGAAGAACGCCCGGACCTCGTTCTTTTGGATATTATGATGCCAGAAGTAGATGGCATCTCGCTTTGTCGACAGTTAAAGACGATCGACCCGTCATTACCCGTCGTCTTGTTGACGGCACGTTCAGACAACGAGACGACCATCCGAGGATTAGATGCCGGAGCAGACGACTACGTGACGAAACCATTCGACGGAAACGTCCTCCTCGCTCGAATTCGTGCCGTCTTACGACGGACCCGCGTCGTCAATATCCAATACGGTCCGCTACGATATGACGAAGAGAGCGGACGGATCCTCTATGAGGAACAAGAAATCGTCCTCACGCCGAAAGCAACGGCCATCCTGAAACTGTTCCTTCAACATCCAAATCGCCTGTTTAACCGTTTGGATTTATATGACCTCGTCTGGCCATACTCTGCCGAATCCGACCCACGTACGGTTGATGCACATATTCGTATGATTCGAGAAAAGTTAGGGGATGCCGGCTTTCCAATCGACGACTATTTGAAGACCGTTTGGGGACGTGGTTATCGATGGACCGAGGAGCGTTCCGGATGAAGCGGAGTCGCGATAGCCTCCCGTTTCGCATCAGCCTCGTCTTCCTCTTATCGACGTTGCTGATTGAAGGTGTGTTATTCCTTCTCCTTTATCACACGTTACTCGGAGAGCGCGTTGTAGAAGAGATCAATCGTCTCGAGTCGAGGGCCGAGAGCCATGCGAACGTGTTGGCGATGAACTTTTCAGAGGAGACAATCGGTCATGTCGCCACGATGGAAAGTGAGACCGACACGAAAGTCGCCATCACAAACTCTGCACATGACCTCCTACAGGCTTCCCGTTCTTTCCCTCAAGTCCTAGTCGATACTGTCGATACGAAACAGCGCATCGGACCTTTCGATGACACGACTATTTTAGAGGACGATTGGGAGAATGAGCCGTACTTGAGCGTTCGTACGCCAATCGTGGATGATACCGGCACTCAATATGGATATGTCTATATGTTTTTACCGACTGAAATCATTCATGGGATCAGTCACCGCCTTCAATTGCGATTTTTATATATCACGGCCATCGCACTCGTGACGACGATCTTGACCTTCATTCTCCTAAGCCGTCTCATTTCAAAACCGATCGAGTCATTGAGACGGGCAACGGAGAACGTCCTCACGAACCCGGACGATTTACAGTTACCGACGAATCGAGTGGATGAAATCGGGGAATTGGCACGTTCGATTGAATCGATGTCGGTTGAATTGTCTCGACTGCGACGCGAGCGACATCAGTTTCTATCCGATCTCTCGCACGAAATCAAGACCCCGCTCACCTACTTGAGAGGATATGCCGAAATCGCTTCAAAAGACAGCACTCCAGAATCGCTTCGGCAACAGTCGATTCAAACGATTTTAGATGAGAGTCGCTCGCTCACGGAACTCGTCGAAAATGCGTTTCAATTGGCACAGCTCGATGAAAACACGTTCTTGTTGCATCGAGAAGAAGTGACCGTCACGACGTTCTGTGCAGATTTACGTCGAATGCTCGATACGATGTTTCGAATGACGACGATTCGCTTCGATGCCCCCGTGAATACCGAACAACCAGATGTCACGCTCACATTAGACCGGCATCGAATGCTTCAAGTCTTTCGCTCCATCGCCCACAATGCGATTGAACATAGTGAGGCCACACAGGTTTCTCTTCGTTCAAACGTCACGGACACCCACCTCATCTTAAGCATCATGGATGACGGGAAAGGCATTCCTGAAGAAGATTTACCGCACATTTTTGACCGCCTGTATCGTGTGGAAAAATCACGTTCCCGACAGACCGGTGGCAGTGGACTCGGACTCGCCATCGCTGACCAAATCGTCAACCGTCACGGCGGAGAATTGACAGTCACGTCTGACGCATCGGGCACTTCTTTCACCGTCATGCTTCCACTCGACAAAAAGACGCCTATCCTTTAATGGAAAGGCGTCTTTTGATCAGTTGAGCTCACCTTTGTCGAGGCGCATCTCCCATTCCCCGTCTGTAAACTCATATACGCTGTTATCCGATGTGACAAGCAACATGCGCTCCTCTTTGATGGCCAATTCGATTGGCACAGCGTCCGCTTGAAGCTCTGGAAGATTGAACGTCTCTGTCGACTCATCGTCTAAGTTGAAACGAACCCCTTCGAAAGAACCATCTGTCTGTCTTACGTAGGCCAACTGCCCCTCATCTGCTCCGACCGTGACAACCTGTTCTGCTTCAACAAGTGGCTCGAACGAATCTCCAGAGTCATTCGAAACGAGGATGCCGGACGGTCCATAGAAGAAGACGCGCTCCGCTTCCGTCGCATCGGCGACGATTCCTGCCACTTGCGTCTCCTCTATTCCTTGTACCTGCATCGGTTCAAATGAGCTCCCACCATCGATGGAACGATAAAATCCCGGCTCTAGCTCCGAGGTCGCTTCTTCCAAATAAACGTAGAGTGTACCCGTGGCATAACCGGCGCTCATATAGTGAAAATCTGCCTCGCCTTCAAGCGACCGACTCTCGAGTACCGCCCCATGATTTTTTCCATGCATGACCCCAAGTGGATTTTTGAAATCTGTCCGACGATCGGGGTGACCGCTTGCGTAAAATCCATCCTCGACGACTTCAAACCCCATATAGTCATGGCGATTTGTCGGAAGCGTGTACCAACCGTCTTCTCGATATTCCATCAACCCAGCATGTGTTGCGATGACAGGACGTTCGTCATCTTGCCAAAATCCTGCCCCGTGGATATGGGAGACCATCTCATCCCCCTCGACGCGTTGCCATGCATCTGTCGTTGCGCTCTCTGATTGATTAGTGTCTGACGGTGCCTCTTCCGCTCCACAAGCTGATAAAAGCAGTGGCGTCAGGGCTAGTGATAACATTAGCGTTCGTTTCATCTCCATCCCTCCATCATTAGCATCCCGTCTAGCATACTGAATAAAGGTGAAAGAAATGTTAAATCTTCAAAAGTCGGGCGTTGATGGCGACGATGACCGTGCTCAAACTCATCAAGACCGCACCGATGGCTGGTGATAGGATGATGCCAATTGGCGCTAAGACGCCTGCAGCGAGCGGGATGGCGACGATGTTGTATCCAGCGGCCCACCACAAGTTTTGAATCATTTTCCGATACGTGTTTTGTGAAAGTTCCAAAATCGATAAGACATCTTTCGGATTACTGCGGACGAGGACGATATCTGCCGTCTCGACAGCGACGTCCGTCCCACTCCCGATGGCAATGCCCACATCCGCCTGTGCCAGTGCCGGAGCATCATTGATTCCGTCTCCGACCATCGCTACTTTACTGCCATCTTTCTGGACGTCCTTCACTTGGTTCGCCTTGTCGTCCGGCAATACTTCGGCATACACGTCATCGATGCCGAGCTGACCCGCGACCCAATGTGCGACCTTCTCATTGTCCCCCGTCAACATGATAGAACGGACTCCTTTTTCACGAAGGGCCTCGACGGTCTCCTTCGCCTCTTCCCGTACTAGATCGGCCATTGCGATCATCCCGACCCATTCCCCGTCCTTCAAGACAAAGACGACGGTCTTTCCTTCTTCGGAAAGTCGTGCGAACGTCTCTTCATCGATTTGAATGTGTTGTTCACGGATATGACGTGGACTGACGACTTGAACATGCGCTCCGTCGACCGTCCCTTCTAATCCGACACCCGTCATCGAACCGAAGTTGTCGACAGTCGACAGCTTCAATTCCCGTTTCTCGGCTTCTCTTAAAATTCCTTGCGCGAGCGGATGTTGCGACTCCCGTTCGACAGCTCCAGCTAATCGCAATACATCTTCTTCTGTGAAAGATGAGCTCGCTTGTACGTCCGTGACGCCGAAGTTTCCTTCCGTCAACGTACCCGTCTTATCAAAGATGACCGCATCGAGGCGACGCGCTTCTTCAAATTGAGTTCGATTCCGGATGAGGAGACCTTGTTTCGCCGATAACGCTGTCGAGACGGCAACGACGAGCGGTGTCGCCAGTCCGAGTGCATGGGGACATGAGATGACCATGACCGTCACCATCCGTTCGACTGCCGTCCCGACCGAATAGCCGAGCATGAACCAGACGATAAATGTGATGACGCCTGCTGCAATCGCGATATAGAACAAATATTTCGCCGCACGGTTCGCTAGGTTTTGAGCCCGTGATTTCGATTTTTGTGCCTCGCTCACCAATTCGATGACTTTCGACAAGTACGTGCTTTCTCCCGTACCAATCGTTTCAATCGTCAAACTCCCTTCTTGGTTGATTGAGCCCGCAATGACATCTTCGCCTTCTGTCTTTTCGACCGGGACCGATTCGCCGGTCAACATCGACTCGTCGATTGTCGTTCGTCCTTTGATGATCTTCCCATCCACGGGTACCTGTTCCCCCGGTTTGACGAGGATTCGGTCTCCTTCCTTCAGTTCAGAGATAGGGACATCTTCCGTTTCTTCCCCATTGATGCGATGCGCCTCGTTCGGGAGCAGTTGCACGAGTTGTTCTAACGCATTTGACGCCCCCATGACAGAACGCATCTCAATCCAATGTCCGAGTAGCATGATCACAATCAATGAAGCGAGTTCCCAAAAGAAGTCATGTCCGCTTCCATAGCCAAAGACGACAGCCGCGCTATAAAAGTAAGCGACGCTGATCGCCAAGCCAATGAGCATCATCATGCCCGGGTTACGATCACGCAGCTCCTCTATACTCCCTTTCAAGAACGGCCATCCTCCGTATACATACACAATCGTCGCCAACACAAATAAGATGGTCTTTTCAAGCGGAAAATCGAGTTCAAACCGTAGCCATTCTTGAATCATGTCCGACAACAATAAAATCGGGATCATCAGACCGAGCGATACGAAGAAGCGTCGTTTGAAATCGTCAATCATATGCTCGTGTCCGTGTCCACCATGATGAGAATCGTGACTCTCCTCATGGTGTTCATGGTGTTCATGTTCCATCATTTATCCACTCCTTTCACGGATTGTATACCCCTATGCGGTATACAACTAAACGGATTTGGACTTTCATGTTTCTTTCACAATTAGGTGGTACAACAAAATGAGGACTGAACAATGAAGGAGTGTTATCAGATGAAATCAAAAGGAATGTGGTTCCTGTTGACGGGGATTTTGATTGGGGTCATCCTTGTCTTACTAGTCGTCCTCTTCAACGGGACATGGAACCATAACAACAACATGGATCAAGATCATATGATGGGAAATGGTTCGTCGACCGGGCAAATGGGTGACCACATGATGGGGAATAACGGAATGGATGGCAATGGCGGACCGATGGGACACGGTGCGACCCAAGATCTCCAAGCATCGGATGAACCGGAACAGCCGCTTCCGATTCCGACTGCCTTACAGCCAGACCGCGTCACGGAAGACACTGTTTATTACACGGTGGAAGCGACTGAAGGCATGTCTCAATTTTTCCAAGATGGGAAGAAAACAGAGACGTTCGGGTATAACGGAGACTTGCTCGGACCGATGCTCGAACTTCCAAAAGGAAAGACGGTTGTGATTGATACCATCAACCGATTGAATGAACCGACAACGTTCCATTGGCACGGTCTCGTCATTCCTTCCGACATGGACGGGGGACCGCATCAAGCTGTAGCAGCGGGTGAACGTGCACAAGTTCGACTCGATATCGACCAAGAGCCGAGCACACTCTGGTTTCATCCGCATCCGATGGGTGCAACAGCTGAACAAGTATACAAAGGTCTCGCCGGTCTTCTCTATGTGACCGATGATACAGAGAGCGGCCTGCCAAATGAATACGGGGTCGATGATATTCCGCTCATCGTACAAGATCGCCTCTTTACTGATAACGGTGAGCTTGATTATGATGCCCACATGAACGTCGACGGAACGACGGGCGATACGATTCTTGCGAACGGCGCCATCAACACCACGTTCGATGTTCAAACCGAGACGCTCCGTGTTCGACTCGTCAACGGTTCGAACGCACGTGATTTCGACTTTACGCTATCGAACGGTGATGATATGACACAAATCGCAGGAGATGGTGGCCCGCTCGAGCGTCCGGTCACGATGAAGACTATCTCGTTGACACCAGGTGAACGGGCCGAGGTGCTGATTGATTTTTCACAAGTAGAAGATGACGTGGCCTTAGAAGCGGACGGAGTAACGTTCACTACGTTTCGTGTCGGTGAACTCGACAAGACGTCTATTGATATTCCGACGACCGAAACGATGGAGCGCTCGACAGATGAAAAAGCAGATCGCCGACTCACGCTTTTTGGAATGGGGAATATGGTGTCGATCAACGGAAAAACGTATGACCCGAATCGTATCGATATCGAAGCGAAACGCGGAGACACCGAAGTGTGGGAGATTGAAAATAAACCTGACATGATGGGTGGGATGACGCATCCTTTCCACATTCACGGCGTCCAGTTCCGAATCATCAGTCGGGACGGCAACCCACCAGCTGATCATGAGAAAGGTTGGAAAGACACGGTCGCTGTTGCTCCTGATGAACGGGTGAAAATTGAACTTACCTTCACCGAAACCGGCACGTTCATGTATCATTGCCACATCCTCGAGCATGAAGAGAACGGGATGATGGGACAACTGAAAGTCACGAAATGAATCGAATCTCTCCGCTTACGACGCGGGGAGTTTTTTTGTTGCGATTCGTATTTTTCGTCCCGATTTCAGCACATTTCTGTTAGGACTATTGCCTGTATAGGGATTCCTGCCCGAATGTCGTATACTTGTTGTGAATGAATGTACAAATGTTCGCGAGGAGGTAAGTGGATGCATCGATTTCGAAGGGTAAGGCAGAAACAATCCGCTCGTCAAAAACAGGAACGCCATACGTTCTCCATCGCTTCGATTGTAGAAGAAGTGCAGGACGCGATGTGTTATATCGATTTCTCGAAACATCGTCTCTATACGAATCATCTTCTTCGTCACTGGTGTCCTTCCATGACGACTCAATCCTTTGCTACAACGGAAGCGTTGACTCGCTTTCTCTATAAGATATTCGAAGAACATGGTGCCGACATGGCGCAAGTCACCCATTTGATCCAGGAATTGCTCGAGTGCGAAACAGAGAAATGGCCAAGCATGACGTCACGCCGTATTCAATTCGATGACCGGACGCTACACTTGATCTTCAATTTCACCCGAACACCACGAGGCGTCTTCATTATGTGGCGTGATCAAACGGAAGCCGTTCGCTTTGAAGAACGAAAAGATGCATTTCTTGCCGAGTTGTCTCATGACTTCCGTACCCCTTTAACCGCAATCCATGGCTATACCGAATTGTTGATGGCGCGTCATGAAGGTTCCGAGAAGTCTTATCACATGTTGGAACAAGTGAAACAAGAATCGGAGCGGCTCGAGCGCCTCGTCGATAATTTTTTGGACTACCAAAAAGAAAGCTATACGGCCGAACAATTGACCGTGACGACATTTGCACTTCGCCCATTGTTAGCGGACGTCATGGCAAGTTATCAAACGATGTCGCCACTTCATTCGGTAACGTTTGAGACGAATGACGTCTGGATTCAAGCAGATGAAGAAAAGTTACGGCAATTGCTCCATAACTTGATCGGGAATGCCATCAAATATTCTCCCGACGGTGGTACGGTCCATACACAAGTCGAGGAATGTGACGGTACGATCATCCTGTCTGTATCTGATACCGGCATCGGCATTCCAGAAGATGCGCTCCCTTATGTATTTGACGAATACTATCGTGTCGACTCCCTCGCTCATCAATCCATCAAAGGTACGGGGCTCGGTCTACGGATTTGCAAACGAATCGCTGAAGCCCACGGTTGGGGTATCCATGCAGACTCCACATACGGAGAAGGTACGACGTTCACGATTGAGCTTCATACCCGACACACATGCCCCTTGCCACGAACATCCTTTACAATCACGTCCGACTGATTCGTTCAATCGGACGTTTTTTCATTTCGTGATGTAACACGATTCAATTTTGGGAATAGAGAAGTGACGAAGAGAGGAGGAAATGAAGATGAAACAACGAGGATACTTATCCATCCCGGTCGCTGTCGTGTTCGCCATCGTCTTTGGTTTGACCCTCGATAACTGGTGGCTCGGGATTGGGATTGGCATCGCCATGTTCTTTGCGTTTCGAGGCACGAAGAAAAAAGCGTGAAGACCACCTATTTGATGGTCTTCTTATAGATTCTTGCTTCATACGGTCGCAACTGATTGGTCTCATTGTCTAGATTTTGTAAGACGAGATTATAGCATGCTGTCGATACGGGTATAGGGTGAGAATCATCCGAATGATTGAGAATGATCAAAAATTGTTCTTCTCTCAGAGAACGGTCATATACATGCAACGTTTCATCATTTGGAAGCAAGTCTTTAAACTCACCATACACAAGTGCTTCATTTGATTTCCTTAATTGAATCAAACGTTGATAGTAACGAAACACTGAATCTTCCCGTTGCAAGTCCATTTCTACATTCAACTCAACGTAATTTTTATTTACACTCATCCAAGGTACCCCTTGTGTAAATCCAGCTTCTTTTTTGTTATTCCACTGCATTGGCGTCCGCGAGTTATCTCGACTCAATAGTTGCAAGCTGGTCAATACGTCATTTTCATTCCGTCCTTTATTCACTTCTTCTGCATACCGGTTTTTCATCGCTATATCTTGATAATCTTCAATCGAATCAAACGTGACACCAGTCATTCCTATTTCTTCACCTTGATAAATATAAGGCATTCCGGGCAATGTATGCGTCAAGGTTGCCAATAGCTTTGCCGATGCAACACGATGTTCCCCATCATTCCCATATCGAGTAACCTGACGCGTGTGGTCGTGATTGTTTAAAAATTGTGAGTTCCAGCCTTTCCCTTTCAACCCTTCATACCAATCGCGCTGAATTTCTTTGAAGCGAAGCATATCCCAAGTCGGCATCTCATCGGCGATTTGGAAATGAAACAACGTATTTAGCTCATGACGTTCCTCGTCTACATAGAGTGCGCCTTCTTTCGGTGTTACGAACGGTATCTCACCGACCGTCATGCAATCGTAGTGCCGCAGTACCTCCTCATGCATTTCTTGAAGGTACTCATGAATCCCGGGATTATTAGCTAAGTAACTCAAATTATATGGATCTTCGACATCAGATAAGTCTTTTCGCTTTGCGAGAAGATTGATGACATCCATTCGAAATCCGTCAATACCTTTATCGAGCCAAAACCGCATCATCTTATAGATTTTATGACGCAATTCTTCATTCTCCCAATTGAGGTCGGGTTGTTCGACGGCGAATGAATGGTAATAATACTGACCGCTGTGCTTATCCCATTCCCAACAAGACGGCTCAAAATATGATCGCCAATTGTTTGGCGCTTTTCCTTGCACTGGATCATGCCAAATATAGTAATCTCGCTTTGGTGAGTCTTTGCCCTTCTTTGATTCCAAGAACCACTGATGTTGATTCGAAGTATGGTTAACGACAAGATCCAGAATGATTTTCAGACCGAGTGCGTGTGCCTCTGTCAACAAACGTTCAAAATCTGCCATCGTTCCTGCTCGATCCATGACACCATAATAGTCGGCAATGTCATATCCATTGTCCTTATCCGGTGACACATAGAACGGATTGAGCCAGACAACATCCGCCCCAAGTTCTTTAATGTACGGTAACTTTTGACGCACACCTTCTAAATCACCATATCCATCTCCGTCTGTATCGAAAAAGCTTCGCCAATACACTTGATATACGACGGCCTCTTTCCACCAAGTCTGTTTCATCCAAACTCCCCCTCGTTAAAAATGCCTCGAGTGCAAACACTCGAGGCTTCATTTTTAAATTCGAACTAATAGCTTCTCTAGTGTGAGTTGCGTTGTGTCTTCGAAGACAATATCTGCCTCAGTCAAGACATGTGGGTCGCCAATTCCGACGGCAAACATACCTGCCTCATGGATGGCCGTGATTCCTGCAACTGCATCCTCAATACCGACACATTCTTTCGGATCGACTCGTAGCGCTTCAGCAGCTTTAAGAAATACTTCAGGATGTGGTTTTGAATGTATCACAGTTGCCGCATCAACAATATGGTCGAACGCTTCAAGCAATCCAAGTTGGCTCGTCACCATCTGAGCATTCTTCGAGGCTGACGCCATTCCGATTTTGTAACCTGCTGCTTTTAGCTCTTTCAAGAACATTTCAATGCCTGGCAAGATATCTGCAGCCGTAATTTTTGAAATAAGTGATACATAGTGTTCATTCTTCTTTGTCGCAAGCAGCTCCTTCTCTTCAGCAGAAAAGTCATTCTCACGGCCGCCAAGTCGTAAGATTCGTTCCAATGATTCAGTTCGACTCACACCTTTGAGTGTCTCATTGAATGCTCGATCAAACGGAATCCCCAAATCTTCTCCGAGCGCTTTCCATGCTAAGTAATGATATTCGGCACTGTCGGTGATGACACCGTCTAGATCAAAAATAAAAGCTTTCATTTTCATTCTCCTTATTTATCTCCACCAATTCGTAAACCTTGCATGAAGTACTTATTCAGCATGATGTACAAAATGATGATTGGAATGATACTGACGACAGAAGCCGCCATGATGTAGTTCCACTGCGTGGCATTCTGACTTTGAAATGACTGAAGCCCGAGCGTAAGCGTATACTTTTCGGGTGATGTGATGTAAAGGAGCGGTTTTAAGAACTCGTTCCAGAACCCGAGGAACACGAAGACGGCCTGCGTTGCAACCGATGCACGCGCCATTGGGAAGACAATACGCCAAAACGTTTGGAATCGATTTAGTCCGTCTACTTGTGCAGCTTCTTCTACTTCGCGTGGGAAGTTGATAAAGAACTGTCTCATCAAGAAGATGTAGGAGAAGTTGATGGCTCCGGGAATGATCAACGCAGAGTATGTGTCGAGAATTCCAAGCGAACGCATGATCAAGTAGTTCGGAATGAGCAAGATTTGTCCCGGTACCATCATGACAGCCAAGATCAACAGGAATAAATAGTTACGTCCCGGAAACCGAAGACGTGCAAGCGAATAACCAGCCATTGTGTTAAAAATGACGTTCACAATGGTTCCTAGTGTTGCAATTAAAAAGGAGTTCATAATCCAACGTGGAAAAAGCGGATCTTCCGTAAAGATATGTTCAAAGTTTGCGAGCGTTGGATTCTCTGGCCAAAGTGTAAGCCCCCCAGCTACAATCTCGCTATACGGTTTGAACGATGCGAGCACTGCCCATAGGAATGGATACAGTGTGACGAGCGCGTAAGAGACGAGGATGACATACATGACAATACGCGGCCATTTTTTCTTTTTCATATCCATTCCTCCTTAATAGTTCGATTCTTCTTTATTCAACTTACGAGCAATCATCGAAACCGTGAAGATGATGATTGTCAAAATAATTGCCAGTGCTGACGCATATCCCATCGTTCCAATGGTCTTAAACGCATACTGATAAATGATGAGCGAGAATGTAAGTGTGGCGTTGTTCGGCCCACCGGTTCCACCTGAGATGATATATGCTTGGTCAAATAATTGGAAACAACCGATGATGCCCATCAACAGAACATAGTTCGTTACAGGAGTAAGGTTGGGAACTGTAATTTTCATCAGTTTTTGCCACGCATTTGCCCCATCAAGTGAAGCCGCCTCGTAAAGCGAAGACGGGATATCCTGTAGCCCTGCTAAATAGATTGTCATGAAGAATGGGACAGTAGACCAAATATTCATGACCATTATGGTCGTGAGGGCAAAATCGGTCTCGTTGATGAAGTTGATTGGTGCATCTAACAATCCCAAACTGACGAGAACATTGTTGATTGGTCCATTTAAACTGAACAAAAACATGAAAATCATGGTGAGTGCTGAACTTGAAGTAAGCGTCGGCAAGAAATAAATAGTCCGGAATGTATTTTGAAAACGAATCCCGGAATTTAAGACAGCCGCCATGAGAAGTGCAATTGCCGTTTGAATCGGTACAACAAAAAGAGCATAACGGAACGTATTTTTTAAAGCCGTCCAGACCCGATCATCGTTCCATGCGTTGATGTAATTTTCAAAGCCAACCCATTGGAAATCGATGCCGCCGAACAAATTCACGCGTGTAAATGATAAGAAAAGTGAATACGCAATCGGAAGCAACGTGAACGTCACTAAAATGATGATTGTCGGCAGCATAAATGTCATGCCTTGTACAGCTTCACGGCGATCACGTTCACTACCTTTCTTTTTTTTAGGTGGTGGTGCCTGTGACGCTGTATCCGTACGCCGGTTGATTTCGAGCTGTGTGCCCATATAATCGATCCTTCCTTCCCGAACAAAACGAGGCCCGCGCGATTACGCGAGCCCAATTGTTTCTTTATTTCAATTGCGTCTCGATATCTTTATTCGCAGTTTCTTCTGCTTTTTTCATCGCTTCTTCGAGTGTCATATCACCTTTCAAAGCAGCAGGTAACAAGTTGTTGTATTCACGAGCAATAATTGAAAGAGAATCGCCTTTTTGCCAAGGTGTCGCATAAGCTCCGGCCGCAACGAACGGTGCTTTCAATTCATCATCTTGAAGATTAAGTTCTTCGGCGATTGATTTGAGCGAAGGGAGAACACCCGCTCCTTCAGACCAAATCTTCATCCCGTCTTTCGAAGTCGCGTAATTGATAAATTCCCAACCTGCCGCTTTTTCTTCCGAATCGCTATTGAGCGAATAAGAGACTGTGAACATCATCGAACCACTGTTGCCGTCAATTGTAGGAACTTCTTTCGTCCCCATTTCAACGTTCGGGAAGTTTTGTTCGATATGCGAGATTGCCCAGTTACCTTCAATCATGATTGCCGCTTTTTCAGCTCCAAATGAATCGCCTGCCCATCCTTGCCCTAAATCAGCAGGTCGTTGAACAAGTTTATCTTGATAGGCATCCACAAGTGGTTGCAATGCTTCAATTTGATCCTGTTGTGACAATACTGCCATTCCATTTTCATCAACGATATCCGTTCCACCTGATTGTAGGACGAACATATGACGCGCGAGTTCAGATGTGGTAATTGCTGGTGTCACACCAGATGGGAGCTTTTCTTGTAACTCTCCTAAAAATTCAGGAAGCTGCCCCATCTCTGTCGGGATATCATCTGCTGTGAAACCAGCATCTTCAATCAACTTTTTGTTGTAGTAAAGTCCGAGAGTGGAATAATCTTTTGGAAGACCGAATAATTGATCGTCAGATTTAAAAGCATTAATGGCTGGTTCATAAAAGTCGCCTAAATCTTTTTCTGCTTGTTCGATATATTGATCAAGTGGTTCGAGTACACCTTGTTTAGAAAGTTCAGGTGCTAAAAAAGCATCTACATAAAACACATCTGGTGCCGTTCCGCCGACGAGGTCAGTTTGGAGCTGTGTTTGATAATCATTGTAGACTTTCTTTTTAACTTTGATTCCAGTCTCTTCAGTGAAAGCTGCTAACAATTCATCGAATGCTTTTACTTCAGCATCTGTTCCTTTCCATGTCCCTACCGTGATTTCTTTACCTTCAAGTTCAGATGGATCTGAAGCGACTTGCGCCTCCTCTTCACCACCACAAGCTGCAGTAAAGACAAGTCCTGATAGCATAACAATCGATAATGGCTTAGATACTTTTTTATTCATCAATCATTTCCTCCTTAAGTGTAATGTCGACCAAATTAAAGTAACCGCTTTCAACTCACAACTAGATTTTATACCCGAAACGTTTCGGAAATCAAGAACTTTTTTAAAACCCTTCAAAAATGCTTTCAATTCAAGGTTTACAAGATATTCATATACAGACTAAACTAGATGTACCTATAAATTTTACTTAATTTACTCACAACGTTTTCATAAAGGAGTATTGTATGATGGCCACATTAAAAGACGTTTCTAAAGCATCCGGTTTTTCCATCACAACTGTATCTCGAGCCTTAAACGGCTACGATGATGTAAACAAAGAGACACGGGACAAGATTTTAAATGTCGCTAAAGAACTTGGTTATAGCCCGAACATTTTGGCACGCAGTTTGGTCAAAAAGCAATCCAAGACAATCGGCTTTCTCGTCACTGATTTAAAACGCGAGAGTATTAAAGATAACTTTATGTTCGAGACTTTATGCGGTGTATCAGATGAATTGTCTGACCTTGATTACGAGTTCGTTCTTTTATCGACTACGACCTCAAAGCAAAAAAATAAAACGTACAGTCAAATGTGCGCAGAACGTCAACTAGACGGGGTTGTTATTCAAGGACTAAAACGAGACGACCCCTACTTACTCGAGGCAATCGAAAGCACAGTACCTTGCGTACTGGTCGACATTCCTGTCGAAGGGATCAATACAGGTTATGTGACCTCAAATCAGCTCGAGAGCGCTAAACAAGCCGTTCGTTATCTCATCCGACTCGGACACCGACATATTGCATTTATGAACGGCGCACCACACGCCTATGTTTCGACTGTACGATATGATGCCTATCGACAAGTGCTACACGATCACGAAATCGACTTCCAAGAAGAATATGTGTTAAACGGAGATTTTGAAGAACTCGCCTCAAAAGATGCAGCACTTCCTTTTTTGTTGAATCACCCTGAAGTGACAGCGTTTTTCTGTGCATCCGACGTCATGGCACTTGGCGTTCTTCAGGCAACGAGAGAACTCGGCTTAAACGTTCCAGAAGATCTATCAATCATCGGATTTGACAATATCTTATTGTCTCAGTACGTATCCCCACCGTTAACCACTGTTGGACAACAACCTTATGAAATGGGGCGAAAAGCCGCATCGATGATTGTCAATATTGTAGAAGGTCAGGATGTGCCCCATGAAGCTTTCGTCAATAATCAGTTAATCCTGCGAGAATCGGTCCGATTTTTCGTATCGTCATAAATGCAAAGATACCGACAGTCGCCCAATATAAAACAGAGAGCATAGACACATTGATTGGCAATAATTCAATAACTGAACGCACAATCAAAGGTGCTGTGATGCCATAAGCTGTAATGGTCCATGCCTCTTTATAACGAATCGGTACAAAGCGTCGAAACCCGAGACCTGCTAGAGCCAGAAGGGAAATTAACAGAAAATGCAAAACCAAATCAAACATAGTAGCCCCGTACACGTAAATGGGATAGAACCAGTTCAATTCTTTTAATAAAACGTCTAAATCACGTTCTGCCACGTCTGACCGTCCCACAAAATCAAGCAACGTCTGATAACTTTCCAAATCTGTCTCGACTCCGCTTCGCTTGAATGCCCAACCAGATTCCATAAGGACTAGCGTTTGGCGTGCATCCGTTTTCTGTTCCTCTCCCACCATTACAGACAAATCGAGAACAGGAACATCAAACGTAAAAGACTGCTCATACCGAAGACCATCCTCCGTTATCTGAAATGAAGGCAAGTTTTCCTCAACCACCTCAGGTTGTCCCATCCATTTCACTCCATATACGAGTGCATTGGCGAATAGGACAGCAATCGCTACATAAAAAATTGATTTCCAAATCGATTGTGATCTCCACGTTTTCACTTTCTCGAATTGAAAGCCTAAACTAGCAATCATTTGTTCCATGTCAGTCCTCTTTTCTAAAACGTTTCTGCCACCATTTAATCACGTTCTTCAAACAATTGAAAGAAAATATAGCAAAATCGCTATTGAATATCCGAAACGTTTCGGATAGAATGGTGACGAATCAAGAAAGCGCTTTATCATACAGGAGGTTATATGGTGACGAATACATTGATGAACTATACGACTGGCAGAGAAGATTTACAGCATTGGCTCGTATCTGAAGACGGGTTTCGCCCGGAATGGCTCGGGAAAGGTGAATCGGTATTTTCTCTCGGAAATGGATACATGGGGTTACGTTCTGTCACAGAAGAACATTATGCGAATGAAACACGCAACTTGTTCGTGGCCGGGACATTCAATAAGTTCGCTGAGAATGAAGTGACCGAACTTCCGAATGCAGCAGACCTTTTATGGATGGAGTTCAAATTAGACGGTGTACGTTTTGATTTGACACAGGGAAATATCCTTTCTTATCGCCGTACGCTTAATTTGAAAGAAGCTGAACTCGTACGTAAAATCACATGGCAAAGTCCGAATGGAAATGTTTACGACCTTACTTTCCGACGCTTCGTCTCAATGGATAACCTGCACGTAATTGCTCAACGAGTGACCATAACGCCGAAACAAAACAGTGTTCTCTCACTTACTTCAGGTATTAATGGACAAACGACAAACAGTGGTGTCCAGCACTTCTTAGAGGGGAACAAAACGACGACTGAATCTGGCATCGATTTTGTCTTCCATAGCGTCCATCGTTTTTACCGACGTGAATCAATGAATCCGACATCCATTATCAAAATGGATCGCCGTCAAATTTTCTTTGACTATTCGGATATTGAGATTCCAGCGAATGAAGTATTTACGATTGAAAAATACTCGACCGTCTTCACTTCTCGTGATCACGAAGTGACAGTCGATTCGACAGAAGAACTCGCAGATCTTGCGTTGGATGTCACACGTAAAATCGAATCGGAAGGGTATGATTACTTGCTCGACAGACACGTTCAAGCATGGGATGAGCTTGTTTGGTCACGAACGCCAATCACTATAAAATCAAAAGATATGTTCGACCAGCTAGCAATCCGATTTGCTCAATACCATCTTGCAGTCATGACACCGAAGCATGATAATCGGATGAACATTGGAGCAAAAGGTTTGTCCGGCGAAGGGTATAAAGGACATACATTCTGGGATACGGAAATCTTTATCCTGCCCTACTACACGTATACGAATCCAACAATCGCTCGCAGCTTGCTCGAGTATCGTTATCTCTCGCTACCTGGGGCACATCGGAAAGCGAAAGAGAATGGATACGAGGGCGCAATGTTCCCGTGGGAATCAGCATGGCTTGATGACGGTGAAGTTACACCAATCTGGGGTGCTGCAGACATTGTCACAGGTGAGGCAACAAAAATTTGGTCTGGTTTTATCGAGCAACACATTACCTCGGATGTCGCTTTTGCAGCTTGGCAATATTACCATGTCACGGGTGACCAAGAATTTATGGACAATTACGGATATGAGCTTTTAATTGACACCGCGAAATTCTGGGCGAGTCGCCTTGAGTGGAATGAAACATACGACCGTTATGAAATCAATCAAGTCGTCGGACCAGATGAATATAAAGAACACGTCAACAATAACGCATTCACGAATTATACAGCTCACTGGAACATTCAAAAAGCGATTGAGTATGTAGAATTGTTACGTATTGAAAAACCGAACCTGTTCCAACAATTGAACGAAAAGCTTGATTTGGAAACGGCCGAAACACGATTCCGCCATGTTCTTGACTTGATTTACTTGCCTCAAGTGCGCGAAGACGGAGTCTTGCCACAAGATGATACGTATTTGCAAAAACAAATCATCGATTTGAGCAAATACAAAAATCAAGAAAACGTTGGCTCCATGTTCTATGACTATAATCTAGAACAAGTCAACGAGATTCAAGTATCAAAACAAGCAGACGTGATGATTTTGATGTACTTGCTTGAAGATTTATTCTCAGCAGATGTCAAACGAGCAAACTGGGAATACTATGAACCGAAGACATTACACGACTCATCGCTCTCTCTCTCAACTCATAGTGTCCTTGCATCTGATCTCGGTAACCGCGAACTTGCCTACAGTTTATTCCGTCGGGCCTCTGAAATCGATCTGGGACCAAACATGAAAACGTCTGATGCAGGTATTCATGCGGCTTCACTTGGTGGAATTTGGCAAGCTGTCGTAAACGGTTTTGGCGGTGTACGTATGACCAGTGGAAACTTACGAATTTCTCCAATGTTGCCGGAAGCTTGGGATGAACTCACTTTCTCAATCAATTGGAAAGGTGAAACGCTCGACATTTATGCATCACATGACAAAGTTGTGCTTACACGTCGTGCACCTTCAACTGAGCCACTCACTGTCGAAATTTATGGAGAAAAACAGACTATTACGGACACATTTACAAGTGAAGTGTTATCCGTATGACGTATCGTCCTATCTACCATTTCGCGCCACCTTTTGGTTGGATGAACGATCCTAATGGTCTTTGCCAGTTCAACGGTGTCTACCATCTGTTTTATCAGTATCATCCGTTTGGCGTAAATTGGGATGATATGCATTGGGGGCATGCCACCTCAACAGATTTAATCCGTTGGGAACATAAGCCGATTGCTCTACGTCCAGGAGATGATTACGATCGAGACGGTATTTTTTCAGGTAGTGCGTTAATCAAAGACGATATACTTCATTTGTATTACACAGGCAACACGTGGTTAGATGAAAAGCGTGAAACGTTGCGTCAAGTTCAATGTCTTGCCACATCAATAGATGGATTATCGTTTCAAAAAAGTGTACACAATCCGCTCATATCGGAAATT